>RFGJ01000331.1 GCA_003696665.1 Gammaproteobacteria bacterium
GAGTAGGTCGCTGCCAGCTTTTTTCAACAAAAGCAATCCAACGCAAAAAGCTCGACCACGTGTGGTCGGGCTTTTTTTTTGCCCCCTCGAGTGGCGCGAGATTCATCTCGCGCCACGAGGCAGCGCTATCGTGCGGCCTTATTGCCCTGTTCTCGAGAAGAATGGAGGTTTTTATACAAAGTGCGGTTTTTTTTATACGAAAGGGCTTTTTTTTTTTTTTACATGCTGTGCAATTTTGTTGTAGCACCGGTGCGCACTTGTCAATTTATGTGATTTTTTGTTGGTAACAAAAATGCATGAATTATGATGAGAGTAAGCACCATTGCGACCCTGCTGTTGGGCCTCTTTCTGTCCTGTACCTTTGAGGGCTGAGCCAACACATGCAATCTACCCACACTGAATTTCACTTCTGTTGTACACTACGAGGGCTATGCCAAAGCGTTGCTCACGTTCCACTTTGGTACCAGACATATGCGCGTTCGGGTCGATCGGGAGGATGGAACCGAATGGGGCGTTTATGAGCTGCGTTCGAGTGTGCCACGGCTTTTGCTGACCAATCTGCCGCAAAACGAGCTGTTTGCCGTGTATGCCGAAGATGAGTGTGGTGCCATGCAGCCTGTCGGTTGGTTCGAGACTTGGCCGGGAAAAGATTATGAACAGGATATTCGCGTAAGTGAAGCGCTATTCCGCGCTACCGAATTATTTGTACAGCAAGAGGAGGAGGTGCCACTGCCGGTTTTTCTCAAAAATTTGGATGACATTCCCCTCGAAGACCGACTGTGGTTCCTCCAGCAATATCTGTACGAAGGTGCGCCTTTCGGACAGGATTTCGGGAGGAATTATCCGCCGGATGATTTTTGGGGCCAGATGCCTCAGGTTGCAAAGGAATGCCATTGCATTTTGTTGCATTATGCCTCTGCACTTCCGTCGACCATGCAGGCAGGAAATATCATTCCCAAGTCGAGTGAAGTGTCGGGATCATTGGGAAACAACGCCGAGTACAAGCTGGATGTAGTCTATGCCGGTGCCGCCAAACACGTGGAGTTGTTGACGAAGGGGTGTCGCGCAGGTGGAATAGATTATATGTACACCTATAATACAACGGATGAGGTAAATGAAGATATTGGCAACCTTTCCTACGGGATGTTGGAATACCACCTTTTGTGCGTAAATACTGATCTGATCAAGGAAGATTGCCCCTGCACTCGTTGTGTGGTAGTGAATGCCTCCTATTCGACCAAGCTGAATGCGGATGCAAGTGTGAAGAATACTGGATGCTGGAGTCTGGGCAAGGACAAATGGGCTTACGCCCTCGCGCAGGACATATGCGTGCTGATGCACGCATCTGCAAAAAACGGTTATCAGATTCTGGAAGCCGCCAACTTTTATGTGGACAAAGAAGTAAAGAAACAACTCAACGGGAATTTTTTCATCGCTTTGATTGACGTGATTGGATCTGCTGCTTCTCTGCTGCTGGATGTGGGCGCGATTGACTCTTCGGATGTGGACCAGCTTGCCAATTCGATGCAAAACCTGATAGGCGAGCCTGTCAGCCTTAACGAGGGTCAGGCTGGCCCGGAGCAGGTTGCCAAGGAGCTTTTCCGGACATTCGACAGGGAAATTTGCTTTGAAGCCAACGACCCTAACCGAATCTGGCTTTTGTCTTTTGGCCATGTAGCAGCTGGCGGCCGGCGAAAGTGGCGTGCACATGCATATGTCCAAGGTGGCTTCCACCTGGATGGCATCGTAAAAGCAAACCTCACGAGGGAATGTTGTCAGGATGAGCAGGTGGGTGAATGGTTGGCCAAGAGCCTGATAGACGATGAGTTCCTGACTACTGACCAGATGCAGGCCCGGGTGGTTGAGGATTTTGCCCTGTGGCCATGGGACGGGTGGTCGCCCTACGACGGATTGGAGGCCGAATACGGCACACTTTCCTTCTCGTGGGGGCTGTGTGATAGTGCCGGACTGACGGGTAGTCCTGACAAAGAAATGGTCGAGGATTGGTGGAAACAACTCACTGTGGCGAGCGAAGCGACCGATGAACACCCAACGGTACCGCAGAGCGCTTCCTCCTCCAAGGACGAACCGCCGGTGATGTCCGTTCAGATGATCGAGCCGGATTGTCCCTGTCGCCTCGAAGTGATCGATTTGCAAGGGCGGATATTATACGAAGTCAAGGATGTAGTGGAATACGATCCGATTCGCATCCGCGAGCGTTTGCTTGCGCGCGGCGTCTTTCCCGGTACCGGTATCTATCTCTTCCGACTCACAGGCGGTCGGGGCATGCGTACAGACAAGGTCTTCATAAACCGCTAAGGCGAGCGGATGGGTTGGCAGAAGGCTGCCTGCCTTCTGCCAACCACTTTTTGGTCTGAAATCGGGGCCATACAAAGCAGGAACTTTCTGGTGACAGACAAGGCAGATGCGCAAGGTGTGGGATAGGCGGCGTAATGGGCGTGCCAGAATCCGGCTCAGTTGGGTTGGTCCCACGGGTGCTTTGCATTTGCCATGTTTTGGCAGGCAAGTTATTTTTAGAGGAAAAATGCCCGAATTGATTTGAAGCAAAAACCACCATTTTGACAAATGATTCGGATTGCCATAGTCCTCGCGTTGTTGGGGCATACCTTGACGGCAACCGCCTGGCAGCAAACCCGTCTCCTTGCAGGTTATGTGGAGGATGCCGAGAGTGGGGAGCGTCTGAGTGGTGCACACGTGTATGAGTGGTATTCGGGTCGGGGTGCGGTTACGGACAACTACGGATACTTTGCGCTTCAGATACCGGCTGATTCGGTGAGGCTGCGTATCACCTACACCGGCTATGAGACGCGGTGGATCGATGTGAGCAGCCACGAAGACACCCTGTTGTTTATCGAGTTGAGTCCGGGTGAGCTGTTGCCTCAGGTCGAGGTGCGCAGCCGGCGACTTGACTTGTCGCCTGGCCTCGACCGGCAAACGCTCAGCATTGCCCAAATCAACACGATGCCGGCCTTTTTGGGCGAATCGGACGTGCTGAAGGCCCTGAGCGTGTTGCCCGGCGTGATGCCCGGCCAGGAAGGGCAAAGCGCCATCTTCGTGCGTGGGGGTGGCCGCGATCAGAATCTGGTGTTGCTCGATGGGGTGCCCCTGTATTTTACCAATCACCTGGCTGGCTTTTTTTCGGTGTTCAACCCTGATGCGCTCAAACAGGTACAACTGTACAAGGGCGGCTTTCCGGCCAGCTACGGGGGGCGGCTCAGCAGTGTGCTCGATCTGACCATGAAGGAGGGACACCTGCGCGAGTGGCACGCCAAAGGGGCCGTGGGTTTGCTCAGCGGCCGGCTGACGGTAGAAGGGCCCATTGTGCCTGAACGCGCCTCGGTACTGCTGGCGGCCCGGCGCTCGTGGACCGATCTGGTCGTCTTTCCGATGCTTTTCCGGCTTGCCGGTTACGAACCACATGAGATTCCCCAATTCTGGTTTCGGGATCTCAACCTCAAGGCCAACTGGATCGTCAACGACCGCAATCGCCTGTTTGCCAGTGGCTATCTGGGGCGTGACTTCCTCAACTTCAGCCTGCTGGAGGCCTTGAAATGGGGCGACTTCCTCACCACTACATCGGGCACCCGATGGGATAATGCCACCCTTTCGCTGCGCTGGCAATCCATCGTGCGCGACGAGCTCACCGCTACGTGGGTGGCACATTACACGCGATATCGGCTGAATATGACTCATGACTTCATCCTGCGCGACAGCATGGAGCAGGAGTTGTTTCGCTTCGAGTCCAACCTGCTTTCCGGCGTACGTGAGGGAGGGCTTTCCGCTTCTCTGTTCTACGCAGGGCTGACAGATCACGAATTGCGCTTTGGTGCTTCATCCGTATGGCGCGAGTTATTGCCTTTCAAGGCAGTCCAGCATTGGTCCAATCCGGATAGCACCACACTATTGAGCCCCGAGCCGGTAGCGCAAACGGAGTACGCCCTGTGGTTGTCTGATCGCTGGCAAAGGGGGCCCTGGACTATCGAGGGGGGCGTGCGGTTTGCCGGTGTGGCGGGCTGGCAGTTTCGTTCGTCGGCCCCCGAGTTGCGGTTGAAGGTGATGCGCGCGCTTCCGGCAGCGCGCATGGCATGGCTCGCTTTCGATCAGATGCGCCAATATTTGCATCTGGCGCAGAGCGAAACCGTATCCCTGCCCACCGAGCGCTGGCTCCCGGCCACAGCCACCTTGCCGCCGGAACGTTCCTGGCAATTGTCGGCCGGAGTTTCGTTGCCCGACCTGTTGGGTGGGTCATTCGTGCTTGGTGCCTATTTCAAGAAAATGTACAACCTGGTTACGTGGGCTGAAGGCATCAGCTTTGTCCGTCCGCAGTTCGAAGATTGGGAAGCAGAGTTGGTCAAGGGCAGCGGTGAGGCATGGGGCATCGAGTGGCAATGGCAGCGGCAGACGAAGCGCTATGAAGTGACGCTGGCAGGCACCTTTTCGCGAAGTTGGCGCCATTATCCCGAAAAAAACCTCGGCCGGCGTTTTCCCCACCTCTACGACCGCCCCGTTGCCCTCAATGGCCAGGTGTTGTGGCGCGTGTCCGAGCGTTTTCAGGTAGCCGCCTTCTGGACGTTGGCTTCCGGTATCCCGCAGACCCTGCTCGAACGCAGGTTCAGTGTGCCGGTGGACTTTCATTTTGACTGGTGGGGTTATCCAAGCATCGGTTCGGCTTTGCACTATGCGTATGAGTATGGCCCCATGAACGGATTCAGATTGCCGCCGCATCATCGGTTGGATCTGAGTGCCCGATGGTACAAGAAGAAAAAACACTATGAGCGATGGTGGGTGGCGGGTGTGTACAATGCCTTCGTGCGTGCCAACCCCATGTACCTGCATTATGACGCCGCAAATGAGAAATACACGGCCATTGGTGCCTTTCCCATCATGCCGTTTGTGGCGCTGGAGTTTGATTTTTGAGCTTGCTGAAAAACTCGACAACCGATGAACGATAGAAATTTGCTTCATCACCTCGACACGACCTCACCGCATGCTCCCGACAGGGCAGAGACAGGCTCCAACTTGTTGGGGGCGTCGCGCCGTTGCGATAGCACACGCAGCGGTCAACCCTTTTTTTCAGGAAGTCCAGCCATGAGCACAGTCGTTGCGTGTGTGTTGGCAATTTGTGTGCTGTCTTCCTGTGAAAGTCTTACGTGGCGCACAGTGGGAGAGGATATTCCACTGTTTGAACCCAAGCCGGTGGTGGCCATGCGCCTGAAGGTGGGCGATACCATGGCTTACACCGATAGAGTTATCCTCGCCCATGACGCGCGCGAGTATTGGGATGTGGGTGGCGGTATCAGCTCTTTGCATCCGGAATCGTACGACATTTTCCTGTACCGGAACGGATCGTTGTGGTGCGGGCCTTTCGAGAAGAAAGGCTATCTCTTTTGCTTGCTCGATGAGCCGGTGCCGCCAACGCCCGATGTGTACGAGTTGGTGGTCGAAACGGACGATTACGGCGTCCTGCGTGCCGTCCAGACGATGCCCACCTGTGTGCCGCCCGATACGGTCGTGATCCACTCGATGGAGGTCAATCTTTTTGGAGGGCGCTTCAAGGGGGTGATCGAAGTGCGTTTTACGGATCCGCCGGGCGAGGCCAATTTCTACGAGCTGGTCGTAAAGGACACTTGTGCCAGCCCATTCGCTCGCCGCAGTTTCCCCCTTACCTCGCTTGACCACAAGGCCGTCAGTGCTGCAACCCATGATTTAGTGGTCTCGGACGCAACGTTTGACGGTGAGCAAGCGTCTCTGTTGATCGGCTTCGAGGGTGAGCTGGACTTGTTGAGGGAGTATGAGGGTTGCTTCCTTTGGCTGGAATTTATTTCGATCACTGAAGACAGATACCGTTTCCTGAAGACGCTGACGCTGGCCCACGAGGCGTTTGGCAATGCTTTTGCCGAGCCGGTTTATATTCACTACAACATCGAAAACGGACTCGGGCTTTTCAGTGCCGAATGTCCGTTCATTTATCCACTGTATTATTGAGTCCCCTGCAAAAAATGGTTGAGAGTGTAGCGTTGAGGGTTGAGGGTTTGAGTTTGCAGTTTAAAGTTGACTACCATTTCTTTACGAATGAAGCTTATATATCCATCGTCTATCGTCCATCGTCTATCGACTTTTTGCAGTAGGCTCATTATTGAGTCTGCCCGTGAAAAATGGTTGAGCGTGACAGCGTGACGTCGTTACAAAGTGATGTCCCCGCTTCGTTGAGCCTGTTTCGACTTGTTGGAAGCAGGTTGTGATGACGTCACGCGTGACGCCGTAACGCCGTGACCACGTCCATCATAGATCGTCCATTGTCTATGGTCTATCCCCCACGCGCTCAGAAAATCGTACATCCCTTGTAGGTCGGCGGCGGACTGACTAGTCGCAGGATGTAGCGCAGGTACCATTCGGGCCCGCCCTGCCCATTGGTGGCGCTGCGAAAAGGCGACACA
>RFGJ01000332.1 GCA_003696665.1 Gammaproteobacteria bacterium
CGGGCGCTGTTCCCCTGCCGCGGCGAGCGATACAAGCGAGAGATCGAGAAACTGCTGTCGATGTGCTTCCGCCATGCGCGCAACGAACTGCGCAACAGTGATTTGCGCAAGCGCGTGCAGAAGCTGCTCGAAGAAGGGTACCGACCCCGCATCACGCGCGAGGGCAGCCTCTATCTCGAGCGCGACGGCAGAAAGATCCGCATCAGCGACCACGCCGCCGACGGCGAGTGGTTCGTGTATGCAGACATTGAAGAAGATATTGTTCACTCAAATTTTTAGCCATGCTTGTATTTCAAATCACCCCACACGGGGCGGCGATTATTGAAGCCCTGTTCCCGTGCACCAACACGCCCCGAGAAGGGGTGGTGTGCGCCAAGAGCACGGGATCGCGAAGCCGCCCGAAGATTCTTGAACGGTATTACAGGAAAGAGGATCGACCAACCGACATCCGGCTCAAAATCCATTTTCCTGGAAAACCGAAGCCGATTTGCTTTTTCCTTGAGAAGATTGAAAATAGTGAAGAATTGCCATTTATCAGCCACATCGAAGTGAACGAACATGCCGACCACTTCGAAATGTGGATCGGCGGACATGATCGGTCATTCTTGTTCCCGAAAGAGTCATACAACGAAGAAACCATCGCCCGCATCCGGCGGGTTGCCGGAATCAAACCCGATCCGATGTACGAATTCATTCCTGAGAATCAAATTTGATTTTTCACCTTAAAATTTTTGTAACCATGACTGTAAAGCTGATTGACCTCGCGTCGCTACGCTGGAAGACGCGCGACCGCGAAACGCCATTGCTCGAAATTGAAACCGACCACCTGATCCGCATCCTCTTCTATCTGCATGAGCGCGCCAAGCGCGCCGAAGAGGTACTCGACGACGTCCCTGCGGTCTTTCGCCAAAAGGCGCTGGACCACAACGGTTACACTGTATCTGAGTGGATCGACTTTGTCAAGGCTGAACTGCATCGTCGCGCCGAGCGCGAAACGCAGAAACGCATTGAGGATCTGAAGCGTCAAATCGAAGCCCTCGAGCCCCCTGAGAAGAAGCTCGAACGGCTGCAGAAGCAACTCGCCGAGCTGGAAGGTGCCGACAAGTAGCAACATCGTTTTTCAGACCCAGCCCCCACGCCCCACGGCGTGCGGGGCTTTTCAACTTCACGACATGGCAAAGAAAGAGAAAGTGATCACGTTCAAGATTGACGACAACACCCTTGCCGCCCTTGACGATCTCGCCAGGCAGCTCGGCGAAACCCGCAGCGAACTGCTGCGCCGGGCGGCCTTCTACCTC
>RFGJ01000333.1 GCA_003696665.1 Gammaproteobacteria bacterium
AAACCGGTTTAAAGATAGCACGTTTTCGGGGGCGTGTCAATATCCTGGAACGCAAGGATGCACGCAAAATATGTAGAAACGCCCCCTTTCGTGTCACCGCGAGGGGGCGAAATGCCCGAAGCGAACTCCTGGCCGGGGAGCGTGGAGTGGGAGCAAACGTTCGCTATCCATGGAGAAGATGGCTTCATAGCCTGGCGGGTGCCCGCCATGACACAAAAAGGGCTTGGTTTCTACAACATCTGGGTGCGCCCTGAAGGATTTTTTACTGCCTGGCTCCCTTTTCCCCCAGCAATTCCCAATATGGGCCAACTCATCCGCAGATGTCGCAGATTGCACCGGTAGAACAGAAAAAATCTGCGTAATCTGTGGCTATGCAGGCAAATTTGGAATTGCTGCTTTTCCCCCTTATTGCATTGTCTCTAAAACCTTGCTATGGTACTAAACAGGATACCATTGCATTAGCGTGCAAGGCGTAGAAGTAACGCTGCCCTGTAAGTTTTGCTGACGGTTTCCTTATCGACTTCCTCCTTGCTGGATTAATGCAGTGATTCCGGGCTGGTGCATCCCGCTTTCTGTGGGGGGATTGCACGAAACAAGAATTGTCGTGATAAGGAGGCTGACATGAAAAAAGGGTGGGCGTTAATCGCGTTGTGTGTTCTGATTCTTGTCGTTGGGGGCATGCCCAGGGCGTCGTACAGTGCTACTGTTGCAACTACGATGGTGGATTCTGCTGTCTGGCAGAGCGAGGTTGTGGACTCTGGGGATGGTATCGGAAGTCATCTATCCGTAGCCGTTGACCCGGTGCGTGGCAGTATGTACATCAGTTATTACGATAGCACCAATGGAGATTTGAAGGCCGCCCGGTACGTGGGCAGTGGGGGAAATTGCGGCATTCAAGGCTCCTGGCAATGTGAAACGGTGGATTCCGCCGGTAACGTAGGTATGTACAACGACATTGCCATTAATCCCGTCAATGGTCTGGCCGGCATTGCCTATTACGATGCGAGCACCCAGTCTTTGAAAGTGGCCTTTGGCTGCATTGGTATGGCCAGTTGTACCTGGATTACGGCCACGGTGGAAAGGGGTGTCTCTGGCGTGTTCAGTTACGGTGTATTTCCTTCCCTGGTGTACACTTCCGATGGTACCGCTTACATTGCACATAAAATTCGTGGGTTGGGAGGGGATTCGCTTCAGGTGGCCTACTATGTGGGCAGTCATGGTAATTGTGGTGTGGACACTATCGCGGGGCAGTGGCAATGTGATACCGTGGACACGGGTTTGGGGGTTGGCATGTATCCTTCGCTTGTAGTAGATAGTTCCAATGTGCAGCATATTGCGTATTACGATAGCGGAAATAACGCCTTGTATTACGCAAAAGGCAGTTTGGGTTCATACTACATCTACAAAATCGTGGATGTAGCCGGGAAATTCGTTTCGATGACATTAGACGAACAGCACAACAACACCCTCCACATGGCGTTTTACGAGGAATCCACCAATTCCCTGGAGTATGCGGTGTATGTGGGGACCTCCGGAAATTGTGGTTTCAACTCCAATTCGTTACACTTTGAATGGGAATGCTCCGTCATCGACAGTATGGGCAGCGGGCAGGCGGACGCGCGGGGCATTGCCATTGCCGTCGATGCCGATGGGAACCCACTGATTGCTTATGGTGCTGATTATGCCCTAAAAATCGCGTACCCTGCCTCAATGATAGGGAACTGTGGCCCCGCGCCAAATACTTTCTACACCTGGATGTGCGACACGCTGATACCGGATTCTATCATCCAGAGTGGAGAGATGAAATACATTGACATAGGCATCAACAATGCAGGCCTGTACACTATTGGCTACTATGGCGGGCTGTCTACACTGACTGGCAAAACTTCCGTACAGGCAGTGTACCAGCGCTTTCCTGTGTATTTGCCATTGACCATCAAGTGATACCCGTCAATAGTATTTGCGTTCCCTGTGTTGTTGTATCCATGACAAGAAAAACGGCGCTCCTCGTGAGGGGAGCGCCGTACGTTGCATGGCTGTGGGATAACTTGATTAACTGCAGCCGCAACTGCCGCTGCCGCAGCCGGCACCAGAGCCGTCGCCTTGCGAGGTGCTGAAGGAACTGCCGCACCCACAAGAGGAAACAGCATTGGGGTTGTCAATCTTGAAGCCGCTGCCCATCAGGTTATCTTCCACGTAGTCAATGGTTGCACCGTTGACATACTGAATGGAAATTTCGTCCACTACCAGGTCTACACCATGATAGGTGAATTTC
>RFGJ01000334.1 GCA_003696665.1 Gammaproteobacteria bacterium
ATTATAAATATGATATATAAATCATATTCTAAATATTATCATAGCTTGTTTAAGATATATTTTCAATTAAAGTATTTATCGAGAATTTCGCGATAGATTCCACAAACCACAGTCGGAGAGCATGTGGAACGAAAAGCGACAACCCCCGCTATACAGATGAAAATGCCGTTTCAACCACCAGATCAACGAATCTTGCACCCGTATATACATTAATGCATAAATCCAAAAACACACAAAAAACCGAAGCATATGAACCATATCGGGATTGTTGGTGCAGGGGTGATGGGCAGGGGTATTGCACAAACCTGCGCATCCAAAGGAAAGACAATAATACTGTTCGACATCAACAAAAAAGCTCTAGATGAAGCGTTCGAGGAGATCACCATGCGTTTCGCCAAAGAAGTTCAGAAAAAACGCATGACCCAAGACGAGATGGAAGAATCCTTGGCACGCATCAGCAGAACTCAAAACCTTGGCGACGTGGCGAAATCTTCAGAGGTCGTGATCGAAGCTGCCCCCGAAGACCCAACCATCAAAAAGACCATATTCAAGAAAATTTCCGAATATAACCAAGAGTGCATTTTGGCATCGAACACCTCTTCCATCTCAATCGACCTTTTGGCTGAAGACATCCCCAATCAATCACGGGTCATAGGTATGCATTGGTTCAATCCACCCCCAATAATGAAATTGATAGAGATTGTTGTGGGTGAATCAACCGCAACGCAAACTCTTACTGCGATCAAAGAATTGGCGGTCGAACTAGGCAAGGAACCGATAGTCGTCAAGAACACACCTGGATTTGCGACTTCAAGACTAGGTGTCGCATTGGGTTTGGAAGCGATCAGGATGGTGGAACAAGGAGTCGCATCCCCCGAAGACATTGATAAGGCAATGGAATTGGGATATCGGCATCCAATGGGACCACTGAAGTTGACGGACTACATCGGATTGGATACAAGGTTGCGGATTGCGGAATACCTTGCATCACAGAACATATCACCCGCGTTTGAAGTGCCAGCCCTCTTACGCAAAATGGTCGCAGATGGAAAGTTGGGGAGAAAATCCGGAGAAGGGTTCTATAAATGGGGCAAAAGTTGAACCAAAAAAAGGACACCAAAAACTAACTAATTCACTTCATATACAGGGTAGTAAATATTGGAGGCATTTTTTACGATTACATGAATAACCAGCCAACCAAATGTTCTAGAATCCAAAAGGGAAGAGAAAACCAACTGTTTGGGTGTGTTTTGAATTGAACATTGTTCAAAAAAATGCCCGCAATTAATCGAACATTGTTCAAAAAAAGGACGCATTTTAATAGGTGTTTTTTCCACACCCGCAATATGAACGAATCTTTCGTCTACGGGCGTGTGATGAGGTCCTTGCAGATAACATTCTTAATTGTCTTACTTGTTTTATCAACATCACCTTCATTTGCTTTTGATACTGTTGCTGAACAGAAAAACGATAATGACCTCACACACGAGAATATTGAGGCGGAGCCGCAGGTTCCAGCAAGGAATCTGAAAAGTTCCGCCAAAAACGCACCTTTGCCGGATCAGGCGATTTCGCCTGACAGGGAAGCAAAGAACCAAGCGGAGCAAAAGCCCGATCTTTCACAAAAAGGAACGTTGAAAGTGCAAGCACTTGGAGACAGGGAGGGGATACAAACCGATGTTGAGATATGGGCTCTTGCGGCAACTGAAAATGCTTTGGAAAACATGGTGGCATCGGGCAAGACCAATGACGCCGGAATCTTTCAGGTCGATTTGAAGCCGGGCAGATACATTGCCAAGGTTTTTGGGGCAGTGACTCAGACATCTGACATCTTGACAGTGAAGCCTGACCAGACATCCGAATTTGTGGCACAATTCATATCTTTGGAATTGGTTCCATATGCCATAGGCGAATCCGCACCTTCGGCATCATTGAAGATTTCAGGAGATGCGGAACTGACCATTGGGCTGCAACCATACTCCAAGGAAGTGCTATGGGTGACTCCGGGCACCTATGTTCTTGAAGGCCCGCGGCAGCGGATGGAGTTGACCCTCAATGGATTTGAACAGGTGCCTGTCGACATCACCTTGGATGCAGTCACATTTGGTCAGCTTGAGATTTACGCAAATACTTCGGATGCCATGCCGATCAGTGCCAATTATATAGTGTACAACAGTACATCGGGAGCGCAGGTCACATCAGGTACTTTAGGATCGGATGGGTTTGTCACCATGAATTTGGCTCCGGGAGATTACGATGTGGAGACATTTGCGAGTGATACCTATAACAGGATTGTCAACACCAGTGTGACGATTATTGGGGAACAGACCACAACGGTCAGGAACAGTTTCTCCCAATATATAGTATACAGCGATGTTGTCACATGGATTTATGTCTATGATGAGGGGGGTCAGAATGTTGCGTCGGGGTATCGGAATTCAAACGACATAAATAAGGTCTTTTATCTTCCGGCAGGGATTGCCTATGATTTTTCATTGGCTACACCCGCCATCACCTACTATAACCTGAGTTCCACGGTTGGGGACAAGGTCATTGTGGGAAGTATCATTCAGGAGGCACCGTATTTTATCAGTTATCCGACCATTGCATCCAGAGTGGATCCAAATCAATCAACCTTGGTGACGGCACAGGTCTTTGACAGGAATTATGATGTACCTCTAGTGCTTGACCGGGTGGTGAATTACGGAAGCACCTTCATTGCCAGCAGTGGCTGGGTTGCCACGAATGTGTTTGAATTCAAAGTGAACTATACTGCGCCGGCATTTGCGGAAACCTACCGTATGGATCTTGCCGTGGTTGATACGACTAACCTGTTCAGCAATTTCACCTTGTATCTCAGTAACAGGCAGTCGACAGTGAACTTGAATTCAACAGGATTCAATGACAGACCGATAACACAATGGATTTATGCCTATGACAAGTATTCCGATGCCATAGCGGCTTCGGCATATACAGGTTCCACAGGAACTGCGGCCATGGTATTGGATGATGGAGAATACTATTTCGTTTGGATAAGTGACAGCAACTATGTCTCTGCACCACGATACATCAATGCCACCTATTCACCCTATTCAATCCATTACAGGTGGGCAGAGGTGAATGTCAACATGACTGGCATGTATGGTCAGGTCATTGGAGGAACCATGCGGCTTTACAATGCGGGATCGCTTTCGACACCGATCGTGTCAAGGACAATAAGTTCTTCCACAGGAAGCCAGTTGTTGGTTTTACCTGCGGGGAACTATAGCATAAAGACCTATGCATCAGCCGAAGCCAGTGCGATTTGGCATTATGACATGAAGCTCAATGCAACGGAACGTCCGTCAGTGGTTTCCAGCTTTGGGGTGCTTGCAGTGTACCAATTCGATGCCGCATCAAATCCCCAATCAGTCTGGACCTATCTCTACAATGCGACCGATTCGCTTTCGACATCAATCAGTTCGGTCTATACCGGCAGTGATGGCATTGCCACCTATACTTTGGCACCCTATGGCAACTATACCGTGAAATCGAGCAGGAGTGTGGATGAATGGTACTACAAGCTTAGTGTTTCGGCGGGGAACGTGACGGTGATCGGCAATTTCACCAACAGTGCCCCGGTTATCAGTGACATCACTGCATCTCCGCGACGGATTGGACCAAATGAGAATACAACGGTCACCGTCACCGCGAGCGACATTGATCCGATAGACATCCTGAACTACACTTGGACAGTTACGGAAGGTACCATTTCCGGATCAGGAAATCAGGTCACCTATTTTGCCCCGAGCACGGTTGGCGTTTACAGGATAGAGGTCAATGTCACCGATCAATTCGGAGGATGGGCCAACACCACGATCTGGGTTTCTTCCAATTTTGGCACTATCAATGTGACAGTGACTCAGGGAGGGAATCCTGATGCCAAATGGGTCTACATCTACGACGGAATCACCAATGATTATATTGGATCAGGTTATACCGGTTCATTGGGATACACGACATTCGGTTCGATCTATCCCGGCCCCTATAAGGTTCAGGTGACGGGATCAAACCTTTGGACACAGTATATCTTTGTCAATGGAGGGGGCACGGACAACATGGAGTTCCGTTTTGCAGCCATTACATTGAATGCAACCTCTTCAAATGGGGAAGGCATCAATGTAGCCATGAAGACATACCTCAATTCCACGGGAGTGCTTGAGAGCAGTGCCTCTACAGGCTCCACAGGTCTCTTGACATTGGCATTGCGGCCTGGCGTCTATGATTTTGAGGCAACCAGCGACGGTACATCCATTCGAAAGAATTTGATCACTGTTGTTGCGGACGAGGTTGCAACATATGATTTCAAGTTCGGCAGGATTTCGCTTACTGTCAGCACAGCTGGAGGCAAACCGATTTCCCTTTGGACATATCTTTATCGGAACAGTGCGACGTCGGTTGCTACCGCATATGCCTCGAACGGCATTGCATCATATGATGTGGCACCGGGCACCTACAATCTTTCCCTTTCAGTGACTCCAACAGATTGGGTTTATGGCATTGTTGTGACGGCCTCTGGAGATACACCCGTGAACTATCAGGCAGGAGTCCTAGCGGTCTATACCAATGATGGGGGGACAGCCTTGAATCAGCCGGTTGCAGTCTATTCTGAAGGAAGTCTGGTTTTCTCAGAAAATTCTGGTTCTGATGGCTTTGTGATAAGGGATTTGGCTCCAGGCACCTATGATGTCTTGGTTGACAATAACGTTTGGACATACAATGTTGCAATTATGGGTGGAGAACGGACACAGGTCGGTAGCAGATTGAATCGGGCACCGGTGATCGTTGCAGTGGATTCAGTGGATGTAGGTCCCTCAACAACGCAGACCGTAACCGTGACGGCAAGTGATAGTGATTATGACTATCAGTACCTTTACTTGGACATTGTTGCCAATATGGGTGTGATTTCGGCAGTGGGTGCCTTCAGCGGCTTCACCTCGACTGGTGAGTTTCAGATTACTTTTGATTACACTTCACCAAGCGTGGTGGGCGTGTATCAGGTGAATGTCACCCTTTACGACACTTTTGGCGGTAATGATTCCATTATTCTGTATCTTTCCGACAACACCAATCCTGTCCATCTCTATTCTTTCATTGACAATTTCACCCCGAGGAATACATTGGTCACGATTTATGATACCCAGACCGGAGCGACCGTCTATTCCAGTAATTTGGGGACGGACGGCTACGCCCAATTCAATATCGTTGACGGGTTGTATGATATCAGGTTCATGGAGGACAACGCCATCTGGCTGTATAATGTGGAAATCACATATGGCGGCTACTACAATTTCTCAGCCTATTTCGGTGTTGTTGACATATATGTCACCACAACAGGAGGGGCTCCAGTAGCTGCATGGACCTATGCATATGATCACCCCAGAACGGGTGGTGCTGTTGCTTCAAAATATTCGGGCAGTGACGGCATTGCAACGTACATTCTGGCACCGGGTACCTATGAATTTGACATTGTCCAGACAAACACCATCACGATCGTTCAAACTGTCGAGGGAGGGGTGAAATCGATCATCGGCAATGACGTTCCTGTCTTGACAGATCCTCCCGCAGATTTCAGTTATCTCTATGGAACTACCGGCAATTTCATCGCTTGGAATTTCACGGATGCCAGTCCAGACTACTATAACATCACCATGGATGGTAGCACAGTTCAGCATGGGGTCTGGAACGGTTCAATCATCCAAATCAATGTGGATGGATTGTATCCGGGAACCTACAGGTTCACAATCTATGTGAATGACACCAATGGGCTGCCGAACCAGGACACGGTCTATGTCACGGTGCTTCCGACGGATGAACCGTTGATCAATCCGCATGGCGATGATTCGGTTGAGGCGGCAACATCATATGAGGTGTCATGGGTGGTCAATGGAGCCAATCCAGATGTATATGTGGTTTATGTGGACGGAGTCATGGTTGAAACAGGAAATTGGGTGGCCGGTTTCGTCAACATCACCTTGATGGACCTGGCTATCGGCACATATAATCTGACCTTGATGATCAATGACACGTTAGGGCAGTCATCAACAGATCAGTTCTTCTTGACTGTGGTGGATACAACGCCACCGACATTGATTCACAGTGGCGATCTGACCTATGTTTCAGGAGAGACCGGCAATGTCATCACCTTCACACCTTATGACAGCTTTGCACCGGGCACCTACAATGCCACCTTGACAGTGGACGGAGTTCCGTCAATGATTGGTGACTGGGTTAATGGAACCACGTACCAATTCAATGTGGATGGATTGGATCCTGGACTGTATTCACTCTTTATCCGGATTACTGATGCTGCGGGAAATGAGGTGACAGCCCTTATAGAGGTGACAGTTCTTGATCCCACCATATCGCTGCAAAGTGAACCCAACGTTGCCAGCACTTATGAGGCTCCTGCGGATGTGAATCTGACTTGGATATTTGATGCGATCCAGATCAGCAACTTCACAATTCTGATCAACGGTGTGATAATTACAGGAGGATTGGTGGAGGATAATGCCACGGTGACCTATATGCTCAGCGGTCTTATGGCTGGCGATTATAACGTGACGGTACTGGTCGAAAGCGATTACGGAACCAAGCTCTCCCACAGCGTCTATTTCACCGTGATTCTGGTTCCAATACCGGGATTTGGTACAA
>RFGJ01000335.1 GCA_003696665.1 Gammaproteobacteria bacterium
CGTATCGCCCGCAGGATCCCTCTTATGCGTGCCCATGTTCGTGATGCTGGTTCGCGCGACACGATCGGTCAAACGAAAACGGCGGCCAAAGGGCCGCCGTTTTCGTCTGCAATGGCTGATCGATCAGTTCAGACGCTTGTTGGCCGAATCATAGGCCTTGAAGCGAAGATAGTTGCGGGCCGGAACATCGATTTCCTTGCCCGTTTTGGGATTGCGGGCCTTCCGGGCATCACGGTGTTTCACATAGAACTTGCCAAGCCCCTTGAACCGCACCTCTTCGCCGACCTTCAGATGCTCGAAAATGGATTCCTTCAGTGCGTCGATCACGGCCCGCGCCTGCTTCTGCGTGACACCTGCGGCCTTCGCCGCTTCACGCGCGAGGTCCTGATCGCCAACGGCCCACGCCGGCAGTGCTGCCAGCATCGCAATTGCGGTCAAAACCAGCATCAACGACTTGCACATCGATTACCTCCCATCGCTTTCCAGTGGTCTCGTTTCCTGACCGAAATCGTTTTGATATAGCAAAAGCTTCAGGCATGTGCAAGTTCAGACTCGGGTTCGCACCCACCGATCAACTAGGCATCCGAGCGCAATGTAGACCGCAATCCAGACACCTGTTGCCAACGGCCACCAGTCGGGGTGCGCAAGCAGCCCCATCGCACTGCCCGCGGCCGCAAGCATCAGCATAACTTCAGCCGCAAGCGTTCTTCCATGCGACCAGCCTGCAAGCACTAGACGCTGATAGTAATGCTCGCGGTGCGCCTGCCAGAACTTTTCCCCACGCACGATGCGCCGAAGCAAGGTCACGGTGGCATCGACGATGAACGGTGAAAACACCAAAAGGGGGTACGCGACCGGAAACAACCCCAGCCGCCATCCTTGCCAGGAAAGAGCCCCCGCAAGGAGCCCCAGGGTGGCCGATCCCACATCGCCCATGAAGATCCGGGCGGGCGGCAGATTGAACACGAGAAAACCGGCTGCAGCTGCGGCCACAACCAGCGCCACGCTGGCAAAGGCTTCGTCTCCCGCGCGCCACCCCGCCCAGGCCAGCGCTGCAAACCCGATCACCGCCATTGCCCCAGCAAAGCCGTCCATGCCGTCCATGAAGTTGTAGAGATTCACCATCCATGTCAGCATCAGAATACCCATCATTGAGAGCCACAGGGAAATGTCACTGCTTTCTAACACAACCAAAGCTGCGGCGAACAGATGCACGGGCAGGCGGAAAACTGGAGAAAGCCCAATCAGATCATCGAGCAGTGACACTACCGCTATAATCAGAGTTGTCAGTGCTGGACCCACACACCACCAAGGCAAGCCGGATTCACGGAACAGCATCCACACGCCTACAGTTACAGCCAGAAGAATGGCCACACCGCCGGTTCGCGGTGTCGGGCGCGCGTGCAGAGATCGTTCATTCGGCGTGTCCTGGATGAGAATCGGAGTGAACCTCCCGGCAAGCCATGCTGTCAACAGTCCCGCCAACGCAAAGGTGAAAAAAGGGGTCATATAACGCCTTCCTTGCGAAGGTGATTCACAATTTCCTCCATCGAGTCACGAAGGTTTCTCGTTGGACGAAAACCAAGATCCTTTTGAATCAGAGTCGAATCATACCATTCGTCCCCAATAAGCTTCTCCAGCACTCCGGAATCGAACAGAAAACGATCACCGTGCAGCTTACCAATCATATCTCCCACCCATGCCAGAGTCTTTAGGACATTAAGCGGCAGAGTCCAGCCCGGCGCCTTTCGTCCCAGAGCTTTGCAGATCCATTCGTGGATCTTTCGAACCGAATATTCAACGCCATCCGTAACCACATAAGTTCTCCCTGCTGCCTCAGGGCGTGTAGCAGCCAGCCAAGCCGCTTTCACAACATCATCAACATGAACCATCGAACGCCGCCCGATCTCGGGGACAGGGGGGAACCAGCCCTTGGAAACCGCATAGATCATACGGGGAAGATTCCCTTTGCACCCAGGCCCATAAACCATGCCCGGACGCAACACAACCTTGTTCTGGATCTTAGTGGATAGAACCGCCCTTTCGGCCAGATACTTACTTTGCCCATATGAAGTATTCCTGCTAAATGCAGCCAAGGTGCTAAAAAAAACAAAATTATTAATATCAAGATCTTCTGCCAGTTGGGCAAGCCTTATTGTTGCATCATAATTAACCTTGAAATTCTCCCTAATTTCATCGACTGTTGGGGATATCATGTGAGCTTTTCCAGCCAAATGAAAAATTGTATCAGCCCCCTCCAGCATCTTTGGAGAAGCGTCGTTGATATCTCCAGTAAAACATTCATCCCATGGGCCACTTTCTGGACTCCGCAGATATGCTCGAACACACACACCTTTGGATTTTAAGAAAGCACAAAGCTTCCTGCCTATATACCCACTAGCCCCTGTAACAAAGACAACGCGAATCATGATAAATTAGCGTGACATGTAAGCAAATGGAGGTATTCTTCTTCAATTAACTTATTAATACGCTTTGCATTGAACAAGACTCGCGCACGAGCCATTGCTGCTCGCCCCATGCGAGATCGCAACTCTGCATCGTTTAGCAGTCTTTGAATTGCCTCCACTAACGCCCTCACATCCCGGGCTTCAACTAAAAGGCCTGTCTCCTCATCAACGATTGCATCTGACAAACCATAAATCCTTGTACCAATTGCAGGCACACCCATTGCAGCCGCTTCGATAACAACAGTTCCAAATCCCTCTCGATAACTTGGTAAACACAAGATGTCGGAAATGGCATAATATCGCTCAGGCTCATAAGTATAATCAACAATATGTGTATCGGGATAATTAGAGACATCATCCGGTGAGATTGCGCCGCCAGCTCCGCTTCCAGAATCAAAATTTCCAACCAATACCAAATGAAGATCCTTCCTTTGGTCCTTTATCTCAGAAAAAGCGCGTAGTAATTCATATACCCCCTTATCACGAGTTATTCTTCCAACAAATAACAAAACTGGAGCAGAAAAAGGAATACCAAGCGATTTACGTATGCTCTGTCGTTCTTCAACTGAGAACCGATTGGGGTCGAAGCGTTCTAGATCCACTCCCCCCAAGGAGCCATCGCCTAATACCGTTATTTTCCCTTTCTTCACAATTCTTTCTGAAATGAGATACTTCATCTGCCCAAAACTGTCCGCGTAACATTTAGTATTCATTACACCAATCAATTTATCACTAAGGCGCGCCAACCACGCCTTCACTCCGGTCATCGAAACCCAAGGCTGGCCAGTAAATGTATGCAACCGAATCGGCACCCTTGCCGCCCACGCAGCCAATGCTGCTAACACTCCTGCTTTGGGCGTAGTCGTGTGGACTATATGAATTCGTTTGTTCCTGAAGAGCTTGAATAGCCTGAATAATGCCGACAAATCACTGAAGGGCGAAATATCTCTGGCAATATTCACGGGAAACGTATAAACCCTTTCGATCCCTTCAAATACTTTCATTTCTGTTCCATCACTAGATACGACTATTACATCTGCACCACATTTTGATAAATGCTCAATTTGAGACTTGAGATGGGCAATCATCGTGTAGGGCACAGTGGAAACTCTTGCAATGCGGATATTCGAGAGACATAAAGAAGATGTCACCTTTGGCCTCGCATATATTCTTCCACCAAGCTAGCTATCCCTTCCTTAAGTGAAATTCGATGATTGAACCCGAGCTCCTTCGTAATGCGCCTGGAACTATAGACGGTTCGATCCGTCAAGGCCATTATTCTTCTTTTACTAAGGGGGAAATTTGGGATTCCTCCGCAAAGGGAAACTGCCATTTTAGCCAAAATTAGCGGCATTCTAAATTTAGGCTCGGGCTGCCCAAGGAATTTTGCAATACACTCCACAAAAGTGTCTAACGGCAAATTGTCCGAAATTATATAGACACGGCCATTCTGGGGTATTTTTCTTTTCCCGCACATGACCAAAGCATCCACAACATTTTCGACATGGACATAGTTTACATAAGCGCCAGGAGGTCCAATATAGAAAAAAAAGCCCTTATCAATCATTCTAATCAATTGGAACAACGATTTGTTTGGCATATCTTGTCCATAAATATTAGAAGGCCGCAGGATCACGGCCTGCAAGCCAGCGCGTTTTGCAGCATCAAGAACCAACGAATCAGCCTGAGCCTTACTCTTTTCATAAGGGTTACCCGGATTCAAGGGCGAATCTTCATAGATATTGCATCCTGGAGCCAACCCATAAACCCCAACGCTACTCAACTGAACCCATCGCCCAATTTTGTTCTGCGAGGCCAACAACAAGTTTCGCGTACCAATGACATTGGTCGCTTCCATGCGGGATGAGTCCAGAAGCTCTGCAGCACAGTGATACAGAACATCTACTCCTTCCACAAAGCTTTCAAGGATCTCTCTGTCACTAACTAGGTCTCCCACGTAGGGTATTGCGCCCGGCAATGCCCCCCCATCCAAGCTTCGGGTCAGGTATCGGACTTCGTCCCCTAGAGCGACATGGCGTGAAACTAGATGCCGCCCAACAAAACCAGTCCCTCCAGTAATTGCAACCACCTTAGACATTGAGTCTCCTTGGAAGGCGTTTGCGCATTGGTCGAGTTAAGAAAAAATGGAGCCAATCTAAAAAGTAACGACCCTGAAGATCACGCAATGACAACCATGCAGTCATAAATATATCCCGAGCCACAAGCCAGTTCCATCGCCCAGTCACATTGCTTTCGTGCCTCCGATATTGAGCATAAACTCCTGAAATATATCCGTAGACCCCATCCATACCGATAACGTCAATCCAAAGCTTCCAATCAGAAACCACGGGCAATGCCGGATGGAATCCATACGCGGGAATCCTAGAGCGCCTGACCATCACCGATGTGGCAGCAAAAGGGTTACCATCTCTGATCAATCCGGAAGCTCCAAGACCGCCCGTTAACGGCACTAAATCACTTGAACGAATTCCTATTGGCTCCCCAGAAGAATTAATCCATTCTACATCGTGCCCACATAGAACCCTCCTGTCGTCTTGCGCGAACCAAGAAACCTGACGTGTTATCTTGCCAGGTAACAACACATCATCCCCTCCCATGAAAGCGATGAATTCTCCGCTGCAAGCTCGCAGCCCGATGTTGCTGTTAGCGGTTATGCCAAGATTAGCCTGATTGAAGACAGGTTTTAGGCGCTGAGGATAGCGATAAGCCAACTCATGAATGATAGCAGGCGTGTTATCATTCGAAGCATCGTCAGCCACCACAACTTCAAGATTAGGATAATCTTGCTCCAAGGCGCTTTCCAGCGCCTCTCGAATATATTTTTCCTGATTATGAGTAATGACAAGAACAGACACGAGGGGAAATGTCATATCACGCCCATTTCTTCTAAAGCCGCTAGAACCTCTCGGGGAGAAACATGGTAATCTGAATGTAACTGGTTAGGGCGCAACGCTCTGCCCTCAACATACATGAGCTCATGGCCCGCATGTTGGCCCACCTGCGAAAAAAGATAGTGGTTGGCTGCCTTGGTTGCTGCCGCGAGGACTACCACCTTGCATCCTTCCGGAGCAAAAATCATGTTGCTCATGCCTGCTCCAGTGGGCCCGACTATCACTTCCGCTTCAGAAAAAAGATCAACTTGCTCTGTAAACGTCATGGTTTCTGGACGAACTATGATAAACCCTAGGCGGGTCAGCGCTTGGTGAATTTCTTTTTCATTCCGCAACCGACGATATGAGGCCCGGTCGCGGGCAACAAAAATTCTCTTTTTTTGTGGGTTGCTAGTTCCTGTAGGCACGAAAGCTTCCCGGAGAAGCGAAATGGCTTCCGGAGCCACGAGAAAATCATCCGCACGCGCATCCACACCATAATAATCGTGCGTATAGCTTAGTACTCCAGGATAGATTAGCCGGTCCACCCAAATCTGGTGCCTACGCTCAATGGTATGAATTTCTCGATCGCCTGATATTTGCTTCAACGCCTCAAGGTTCTGAGACGGCAAGTGAGCATCAACGATCAAGGGAATTCCTTCATACCTAGGGTCCCTAAGAGATAAAACCGCTCGGGGCAGGCATTCGAAAAGCCAGTGGAAATAGTTTCCCGAATGATCCTTGCAAAGATGAATGCCGACAGGGATTTTTTGCTTGGTATCCAGAATGGTTGACACCAAAAGGCGGCCCTTGTGGAACGCTGGTAGAAACAGTCCGAACGCCTGACGTGGGATAATACCAAAACACTTACAGCCAAAACGATCCGGATTCCCATAAGCAATCTCATCATACAGAACCCTCCCATCGCCCAAATCAATCAACTCTGTACCGCCCACAACGCCCACATCTGACAACTCGATAATATCGACCGGAGGATAACGAACGGGGATAACATGATTAGAGCTGTTATTATCTGAGTCAGGAAATTTTTTCTTCACAACCACTGGTTTCAGGCATCCCTCACGGGCGGGGAAAATCCGATTCCGAGATTGCGTCTTATCCAACCCGGGACCGTTTGAACCAACAACTGAAGCAAAGCGAGACTCGATGGAAGAACGCGAAAACAGTTGGTCACTGCGCAGTAAAATCATGGCGACCCCAAATTGTCCGCGTCGTACAAAAATAGCCACGAAATGATAGATGATGCGTTTAATTAAAATGAGGATTTTCACTCTTAGTTCAAATCATTACCACTCTTGAGATAGAAATCAGGGTAGTCTCGCATAATTGGAATCTGAACCCCTCTTCAGACATGTTGGAGCTGCATTGAATTCAATGCTGTACTCATATGGGTAAAATAAAACATTCTTATTTTCGAAAACTCCGGAAAACACTAATTACCCGATCAACTTGTGCGATATCCAGCGTAGCTCCCATCGGCAGACTAACAACCTCTTGCTGCAAACGTTCGGCAATTGGAAAGTCACCCTGACTGAACCCCAAATCGGAATAGGCAGGCTGAAGATGAGGGGAGACTGGGTAATGCACCAAACACCCTATACCCGCGTGCTCCATTGCCTCGATAATTTTTTTTCGATAAGGGACACGAACCACGAAAAGATGCCAAACAGGCTCTGCCCAGACCGGAACGTGCGGAAGAATTATTTCTCTGATTCCTCCAAGTTTCTCCAAATATTGCTGTGCAATTTTCGAACGGCGAGCATTCCATTCGTCTAGCCTGCGCAACTTTACCCGAAGCAGTGCCGCTTGAAGTTCGTCCAACCTAGAATTGAACCCCTGGACTCGATGATAATACTTAACCTTAGAACCATAGTTTCGCAGTTCGCATATTCTTTGATACAAAGATTCATCATTCGTAGTAACTGCGCCACCATCACCCAATGCACCAAGATTTTTTCCTGGATAAAAGCTGAACGCCGCGGCATCACCAAGGCTGCCAACGCGTCTCCCCTTGTAGCGTGCACCATGGGCCTGGGCCGCATCCTCAATCACCTTGAGGCCATGGCGCTTTGCAATATCATTGATGGAATCCATATTGGCCGGCTGCCCATAGAGGTGGACAGGAATAATGGCGCGCGTACGGGAAGTAATAGCCCGCTCGATAAGCGCCGGATCAATATTATATGTCGCCTCAATCGGCTCAACGGGCACAGGCTTCGCCCCCGCATGGCTGACTGCTAGCCAAGTAGCGATAAAGGTATTTGAAGGAACAATAACCTCATCGCCTGGGCCAATACCATAGGCTCTAAGTATCAGGTGTAGCGCATCGAGCCCATTTGCGACTCCTGCGCAATACTTGCTTTCACAATATGAAGCAAACTCCTGCTCAAAAGCCAAAAGCTCTTCGCCAAGAACATACCAGCCTGAATCCAGAACCTTTTCGAAAGCCTGAATCATCTCATGGCGGAGCTCAGAATTGATTGACCTGAGATCAAGAAAGGGAACTTTCACGCCGCCCCCCTGAAGCTTTTAAGAACTCATGGTAATCTCGAATGTAATCACCCTCATCGTAATAATCTGAAGCAAGAACAAGACAAACTGCTCCAGAGGAAAAATTATTGAGTTCACGCCATATCATTGGGCAGACATAAAGCCCATAATACGAACGATTAAGGTGGAATCGCTTCTTCGTCATGCCATCGTCCAGAAGCACATCGAAACTACCTGATATGGCAACGATGAACTGGTGCAGACTTTTGTGCGCATGCGAGCCACGCTCCGAACCACCGGGAACATCGTAAAGATAATAAACGCGCTTGATGTCGAAAGGGATATGATGCCCGCCCTCGATAAAGGACAAATTCCCGCGCGGATCTGAGATCTTGGGCAACTCAAGGATTCGACAATTTGCTATGCTCATGCCTTTCTCAAAACCCGAGCCGGATTGCCGACAACCACTACGCCATCAGGAACATCCTCAACCACAACGGCTCCAGCACCAACCATTGCCCCCCTACCTATTCTCACACCTGGAAGAATTGTTGCATTCGCACCAATGGATGCCCCAGCCTCTATGAACGTTTTCCTTTTATTGAAAGGGCTCCTGCTTCGTGGAAAAAGATCGTTGGTGAAGGTTGCGTTGGGGCCTATAAAGACGTCATCCCCTACTCTCAGGCCATCCCATAACTGCACCCCTGACTTCACTGTAACCCGATCTCCAATCACCACGTCATTCTCAATTAAGCAGTGAGAACAAATATTGCAGTCGTTTCCAATTATTGCCCCAGGAAGAATAACAACGTACTGCCACACTCTTGTTCCAGGCCCGATTTCTTTCGTTTGAACGTCCGACGACTCATGCACAAACACACGCATTTATAGCGCCCCCAAAACTTTATACCAAATGAATTGCGGATAAAGCATCAATGCTCTTAGAAAAAAACCATTCTTCAAGTTATTTTTCATTCTTTCATTCGTAAAATATGCTAATTTTCTGTATTGCCTAATTTTGTAAGGCCACGGCAAACATCGAATTAACTTCTTTGTCATCAACGTGTTCCATTCAAGCTTGGAGGATTCATCTCGGCCACTCCAAATTCCCGCGCCTGTGATGCGATAAACGGAAACCACTTTTGGCAAAAGCACAAAAGGCCCCATTGTAATCAGGATCTCACGCAATGCTGTATCCCCAAATAAGCAGTGGCCTGCGAAATACCGTTCAACCACTTCCTTAAACAAGGCTTTTGGAACTAAATATGTCGATGTATGGTAATAAGCTTGATCAATTTCCTCAAAACCAAGAATTTCGCTCCCGAGAAAGGGGGTCGTTTCTTCTATAACCAACCCATTCTCCGTTTGCCTGCAATGATAACACAAAGCAACGCACATTGATGCACCAGGGTAATTTTCCATCAAGCTCACTTGTCTCTCCAGTTTATGTGGATCAATCCAAAAGTCATCACCCTCGCAAAGTGCGATATAATCACCCCTAGCCACTTTCGGCCAAACATGAATTGCACGCTCAAAAGCAAACTGATTTGTATCATTAACGATTACACGAATTATTGAAGGATAGCGCTTAACATAATCCTTGATAACTTCGGTTGTCCCGTCTGTGGAAGCGTCATCGCGAATAATAATTTCGAATGGAAACGTCGTTTCCTGCGCCAAAAAGCTTCTAATGGCATCTTCTATATAATAAAAATGATTAAATGTAGAACAGCAAACACTTACTTTTGGTTTAATCTTCCCCCCCCACTTTTTAATCATATCAGTTTCGGAAGGAAGAGGTCGAGCAGAAAGTACGGGGTAAATATTTGTCATTTCGACCTATCGATAGCATAAAGCATTATTTCATGGCCAACAATCGTGTAATAATCTAAATAAAAATCATAAGATGGATTCAGGGAGCGCAGATACTCGGGAATCGTAATCATGTCGTCATCTTTATGATACACAGCAATGGCAAGCTTTGGCTTGAACTCTCTGACCGTTCGCGATGCCCCCATGAGAGCCGGAAGTTCTGCACCCTCAATATCCATCTTAATGAAGTCGACTGATTTCAACCCTTCTGCACTTACAAAATCGTCAATTGAAAGGGTTCTCGTATTTCCTTGATATACTCCAGCCTCAGCAACCTGGCTGGCGGGCCCTCGGTCAACATAGCTCAAAGGGATATTGGACTCACTCCAAACAGGACGCTTTACAATATGGATCCTATCCTTAAAGTGAGGATTCATCGCAATATTTCTTTCGAAGACACTTAAATTCGATGGGATAAATTCAAACGAATACACCGCCTTCGCTCCACGTGAAGAAAAATACAACGCCGTATCTCCCCAACATGCACCTGCATCAATTACGATATCACCTTCCTCTACGCATACGAGATTATTGTAGTTATACTGTTGAAGAACGAAATCGACGTATATACCGTTATCCACGAAATAGAGTCTAAGATCAAACCCATAAGGGGTAAGATCATACAGTGATAAATCGGATCGAAAGTTTCTCATTGGAATTTTTCCAGGCAACACACATTCAGAGACTTTTTCACGGCCATGCCAATAAGACTCAGTATTAAGGGATAATTTTACTCTTAGTGGCCCATAGGCACGGTACAATAGCAACTCGATCAATTTGAGCTTACTTTCATTGTCAGACAGAATATCAAATGTCTTTTGAAACGATTTGAAATGCTCCAAATAATAATTCCACGCCTCTGAATTCGACAAAGAAAGGAAGACGCCCGAATCTCTAGATGTAACAAATTTACGCGCAAGACGAAGAATCTTTGTAAGGAAAACTTCAACTCGAATTCGCCGAGACGGCTGGGACAGCTCGGCATCAAAGTTATCATCATAAAAATTGAATGGTATCTTCATCGCCTTTTCAGCCAAACACTCGAAAAAATTAAGAGCCATTAAGCATGCCTCCGCATCAATATAGAATAAAGTTCGACCATCAAGGACTTCTGGAAGGAAAGAATTAGCACTAAATAAATCGCAACAGCACCTAATGAAAGAATTACAAGAACAATCAATTCCGGAAAAGCACTTTCAAGAAAAGCCTTCGCAACAATCACAGCTCCCGCAACAAATACACTCATGAGAAGGGGAGGAATTATATTATTAGTAAATTCAGCTACAGAGAAACCGATTGTCTTTCCTACCTCCCTATAAACCGGGTAATAGTTAACAAGTTTAGCAATGAGAAGCGAGATCATCATTCCGTCTATCCCAAACTGAATTCCAATGATCATTGCAAGGATCAGACTCGACCTGACATACAAGGTCAGACGAAACAGCGATTTGGTTCTTCCTTGAGATAAAAATAGCGGATTATTCATTCCACCAATTGAGTCAAGCAAGAAAACAATACATAAAAAAGAAAGGATATGGCCCATCTCTTTCCACTCCGGCCCCAAAATAGCAAGCACAAAAACATCACTCATTCCACTAAACACCAAAAGAATTGGAAAGGTAAGACTGGCCAACATACGCACAGTTTTGAAATGAATGGTTTTAATTTTTGAAAGATCATCTTTGTAGGTCGAATATTGTGCAAAAAATACTCTCGAAAAAACTTGGCCCACAATATTCGCCGGAAGATATGCAAGCTGGCATGCATAATTGTATGCCCCCAATGAAGAAGGACCGACAAATCTGGCAACAAGGATACCATCAAGCTTTGTAAGTAAATAATTTATCAGGCTGGTCCCCAATAAATATTGACTATATCCCCAGAGATCCTTAAAAGACTTCCTGCAGAATATAAGCTTAGGCCTCCACCCAACGACATACCAAAGTATAGCCACCCGAGAAATTACTGAGGCATACAGTCCCGCCATTAGCGCCCAAACCCCCAAACCATGATGGGCCAATGTCAATGCCGCCATCACATTGAACAGGGCGGCTAGAATCTCTATATATGCTATTTTCTTAAACGATTGTTCTTTCTGCAAAATAGCTAGGGGCACCAATGACAGCGCTGTTACCGGCAATAGAAATGCGCCTACCATGAAAAGTGATTTCAGATCCGGACTTCCGAAAAAGCCGGATACCCACCCCGCAGCTAGAACGAGACCTAATGATAAAACCAAAGCTACGAAAAAATTAAACCAGAAAGCAGTTGAAAAATGCCTTTCTGATGATGCCTGGTTGTGAATCAGTGCACTTCCCATGCCCATATCGATAAAGATTGAAGCAAAGGCGGTGAATATCATCACAATTGTCATCAATCCAAACTCATGGGGAGAAAGCATCCGGGCCAAAATCAAGAAGCTAAAAAGGCTAACTGCCTGGGAGCCCAGGCTCCCTAAGGCGCTATAACCGATACTTTGCCTTAAGTTTTCTTGTTTCCTTGACTTAGATGTCATGCGTTATAATAAGCTCTATACACAGCCAAGGCATTATCTGCATCAGCTTTCGATAAAACCAATTGATTGCTCGAGCTAAAACATCTTTCAGCCTGATAATCCTTGGCAACCTCACATCCCTGATGGCTCAAAAGAGATAGCATGGCCCGAAAAAAGCTTTCTGGCGAGGAACAAAAGTCCTCATATTGAACGGCAAGCTTTCGTTCATCTGCAACGTATTCCAAACCTTGATCTATAGCTCGATTGATGCACGCAACCTGACCTGCAGCCTGTTCAATCGGGCTAAGTTTCATAAGTTCTTCTTTCTCCGGAATATCAAAAGAATACCAAGCATCCCGATTCCCAAGCTGCCTCTCTCTTGCGTACAATACAGACTGGATATTCATTAAGGGATCGCGCTTGATCCGCACGAAAATCACTTTATCAAAAATCGAGTCAAGAAATGGGATGTTGTAATTAAACAGCATCCCCTTAGCAGCGAAAGGTTTTTCAAAAACCCGCATCACACCGGCAAGCTCGGCTTTCAGGGTTTCGACATCCATTGTCTCCCGCAACTCATCATCCGTCCATACATCCCGGTTC
>RFGJ01000336.1 GCA_003696665.1 Gammaproteobacteria bacterium
TGGACAAGCCAGCGCAGACGGCATGAGCCTGATTGAACTGATGCTACTTGGCGCAAAACATGGTGACACATTGACGATCACTGCAGACGGTAAAGACGCGACCGAAGCGTTAACCGCGCTTGCCAAACTGGTCGAAGACGGCTTCGGTGAAAATGATGATGGCAATAGCACGTGATTCTCTTTAAACTTTATTGCATTGGCCACGACGTAACAAGACAGTCACTTCATGTCGCAAACGCTTGAGCAGGAACATAACCAAAACACGACCCTCAAACAGATTCGTCATGCCATTGACGAAGGCCTGTTTCTGCATGTGCGACAAATACTGTCGGAATTGTCGCCCGCCGACATTGCGGACGTGCTCGAATCGGTCCCGCCCAAAGTTCGAGATGCTGTCTGGCAGCTGATTCCAGAGAGTCGCCAAGGTGACATCCTCAATGAGCTGGCCGAAGAAGTCCGTGCCGATATTTTAAGCGAGATGCAAGCGGCCGAGGTTGCGGCAGCGATTGAAGGCCAGGACACCGACGACATTGCCGACATTCTCGGCGAGCTCCCTGAACAACTTTACCATCAGGTGCTTGCCGCGATGAGCGAGCAAGACCGTCAGCGCGTCGCGAGTGTTCTCGATTACCCTGAGGACACCGCTGGCGGTCTGATGAACACCGATACGGTGACCGTGCGCGCCAACGTGGAACTCGAAGTCGTACTGCGTTACCTGCGCATGCGGGGCGAATTGCCAGAAAAAACCGATGTACTTTATGTCGTCGATCGTAATGACCACTTACTCGGTGCCTTACCTCTGGCGTTTGTGGTCACGAAGGATCCGTCGACACTGGTGGCTGATTGCATGGTAGAAGCGCACGCCATACCTGCAGATATGCCAGCCAGCGAAGTCGCGCATGCCTTCGAAAAGTACGACTGGCTAAGTGCCCCGGTCGTGAACGAACAAAATCAACTTCTTGGTCGTGTCACGGTCGACGACGTCGTGGATGTCATCATTGAAGATGCCGATCAAAGCCTGATGAATATGGCCGGCTTGGATGAAGATGAACACACCTTTGCGCCAGCCACGGAGACGGCAAAAAAGCGCGCAGTGTGGTTAGGCATCAATTTGGTGACCGCGTTCATGGCCGCCATGGTATCCAATTTGTTTGAAGACACCCTCGACAAACTGGCGGCGGTGGCTGTGCTAATGACCATCGTCCCCTCTATGGGCGGCATTGCTGGCAGTCAAACACTCACCATCGTCATCCGTGGTATGGCGCTTGGCCAAATCAGTGATGCGAACAGTCGCTGGCTGGTCATCAAGGAGCTGATCGTGGGTTTACTCAATGGTTTATTGTGGGCCGCAGTCACAGGGATTATTGTCGCCTTTTGGAAAGAAAGCTTGGAGCTTGGCGCAATTATTGCGGCCGCCATGTTTATCAACTTGATCGTAGCCGCCATTGTTGGCGCCCTACTCCCGCTCGCGATGAAAAAATTTGGCATCGATCCAGCTGTCGCAGGTGGTGTAGTGCTGACCACAGTGACTGACGTGGTGGGCCTTTTTTCATTCCTTGCCTTGGCCACCTGGCTACTACTTTAAACCTCGTTGTTGGCGCCCACCGTCATACCATCAATCAATAGGCTGCCAGTGTGCACATTCCCCCGCGAGTCAATGTCGCTGCCCAACGCTTGGATATTCTTGAACATGTCACTCAGGTTCCCGGCAATGGTGATTTGCGCCACCGGGAAAGCCACCTCACCATTTTCTATCCAAAAGCCACTTGCGCCGCGTGAATAATCGCCTGTGACCAGATTGACCCCCTGCCCCATCAATTCAGTCACCAATAAGCCAGAACCGATGGATTGCATCATGTCTGACACACTTTGTGTTTTGCCTTCTAAGCGAAGATTGTGAACGCCGCCAGCATTACCAGTCGAGGCCATACCCAAACGACGGGCGGAATAACTCGATAATAAATACGTCTTCAGCCGTCCGGCATCAATCAACGCCTTTTCTTTTGTTGCCACGCCTTCACTATCAAACAAAGCACTGCCACTTTCCTTGGGTAAGTGGGGCCGCTCCCAAACGGAAAGCCACTCGGGGAATAGCCTTTGGTCCAGTTTATCTATCAGAAAGCTGGTTTTTTGGTAAATTTTCGTTCCGGAAATGGCTGACAATAGGTGTCCCCATACTCCGCGCGCCATCCATGGTGAGAAAATCACGGGAAAACGGCCGATTGGCGGCTTCTTCGGATTAAGGCGAGCCCTAGCTTTTTTTGCTGCCCGTATCGCCATGTCCGACAAGTCGCCCAGTTCAGACAACACGAGTGAACTCTCATAATCGAAGTCTCGTTGCATGCCCTCATCCGATTGGGCCAAAAACGTCGCACTCGCGCCATACCGAGTGTTTGCTTGCCAACCAAGGAAACCTTGACTGTCGGCAAGCAACCGCATCTTGCCACCGTAACCAATTTGAATACCCTCGCACTGTTTAATCGCTCGATCAACCCCCAGTCCAGCCCGCTCGGCCTCCAGCGCTTTCTGGATCATCACCTCCACTGGCCAATCTTGTGGATGAGACGTTTCCAAAACGGACGTGTCGCGGTGTTCTGCATACCACGCGGGATCTGGCAATCCTGCGGCCTCATCCGCTTGGGTTTGTCTAGCAATGGCCAATGCCGCGCTCACGGCTTCATGAACGCTTTCCGGCGAGAGGTCTGTGGTAGAGGCTGCGCCACTGCACTGCCCAACGTAAACTTGGATGGATAGACCATGCTCTTGAACACTCTCAAATGTTTCTACATCCTGTTGACGCACCGTCAAATCGATACCGACCGCCGCACTCATCACACATGCAGCTTCGTCCGCGCCCATGTATCTAGCTTGTTCAATGGCTTTGAGCGCGATTTGTTCATACGTGTCTGCTAGCTCGCTCGGGTTAAAATGGGTCAATGAGGTCATTTGTCACCCATACAATGCCGTTCGTCGAATAGCGCAATAATGAACTCGGTCACCTCGGATCGCAAGCATTTGCCAAAATTAGAGAAATTGGTCACACTTCTTGTTATCGAAGTCACCAACGGATCGCCCAATGATTTGGTTACGCGCCGTAATTGCGCCTCTTCTCATTTTGTCAGCGTCAGCCATCGGCCCTCTTTCAAAAGCAGCGTTTGCAGAGACACTGGAACTCACGGAAAATCAATGGGACAAGATTCCAGTCGTGTTAAGCGCCACAAGACTGGAAACTGAACCCCCCGAAGTTCCAGCGAGCGTTACGATCATCGATCGAGACTTAATGTCGGCACTTGGCGTGCACCGTATTGAGGAATTATTCCGGTTCGTGCCCGGTATGCAGGTCGGTTATGAGCATGGTTATCAGGGTGTCGTCACTTATCACGGTATGACGGATGAATGGCCGCGCAGGCTGCAAGTTCTGGTGAATGGTCGCAGCATCTATCAACCGGCATTAGCTCGAATCTTATGGAGCGATATTCCATTGCCGTTGGCACTGATTCAGCGCATCGAAATCATTCGCGGGCCCAATACTGCCTCATACGGTGCCAATGCGTTTCTGGCCATTATTAATATTGTCACAGAGCATCCCAAGGATCTTGTCGGTTGGTATGCCAGCTTTCAAACCAACAAACACAATTTTTTCGACGCCACGGTAGGGCAAACATTCCAAATCAACAATTGGGCTGTGAACCTGACGTTGAACCGACAGATAGACAATGGCTATGCATTGACCGAAACGGGCCTGGAAAATCACGATGATCAAAACAAATGGTCCGTGCGGCTGGATGCGGCACACGACAGCGGTGGCAATACATGGCGAATCCAGGCGGGACTGAAAACAGGTGACAAAACCGCAGGCCCGATTGAAGCAGAGGTCACACCATACCATCTGATCAATACTGATTATCGATTTGTGCAGATTAATCGAGAAACCAATTCCGACGATGAAACTTCACGCAGCTGGCAATTTTTTATCAACCAGCACGATACTGAAGAAAGATGGGATGTCTGTCTGCCCCGCCTCATGCTCGCTCAAGAGCTTTTTACACTTTTTGAAGCAGATGCCGTTTACACTGAACAGTTACTCAACGCGCTTGCCACTGGCACCAACCCGCCACCACCGTCTGCAGACATTGCACCACTGGCATTGGCTGTCATCAACCGTGCCTTAACCGATGGTGCCACCCTGACCTGTGGCGAAGCCAATCAGGATGTCTTTGAACAACGCATCGATTTCGAGTGGCAACAGCGCAATCTTTTTTCTCCAAGTTTGCGTTCTGTTTTCGGCATCAATATCAGACGTGACGAAGTCACCGCAGAATCGTTCTTTCGTGGTACAGAAGACAAAACAATGGCAAGGAGTTTTGCGCACATCGAATGGCGACCGGCCGACGATATCATTGTCAATGCGGGTGCCAACTGGGAGTACGATTCGCTGACTGGCACAGATTTCTCACCACGACTCGGCGTGAATCACCGTCTGTCTTCAGAGTTGGTATGGCGATTTGTCGTCTCTCAAGCCACTCGAACCCCCGATCTGTTCGAAAGCCTCGGTTATCGCACCTACACTGTCCGTCGTTTAACCCCACCCTTACCGGGAAACCAAACAGAAAACTTCTACTACCAGCATGCCGCACAAATGGAGTCTCTGGGTGTTGAACGGGTCACGGCGACCGAGATTGGCTTCAACTATCGTGCTGATCACGCTGGCATTGCGTGGGATATTCGCGTATTTGATGAAGATTTCGAGCACCTCATTGAAGGTCCTACCCAAGTGTTTGATTTCAACCTCACGGATCGGGGGTTCAATCATCAGCGAGGGGCAGAGGGACAAATCGACTGGCGCCCCAATGCAGATTGGCGTCTATGGATGGTCGCAAGTTATTTGGATACCGTCGGCCGAAGCAGCATTGATTACGACGACGCGATTCCAAAGTGGTCTGGTGCCGTGCTGGTTGTGCATGACCTTGATCCGCATTGGCGTTTGAGCTTTGCAGCCACAAGTCACGCGACATGGTTTCGGCAAACACTCACCCAAGCCCAATTCCGCGCCATCTACCAAACACGGCTATCGACGGGATGGCACCTTGAGGTATCGGCTGGTGTCAACAAGCGCTACGATGCCCAGTGGTATTTTGACACGAATAATCGTTTCGACGATTCCAGCCTTTGGACAGTTCAACTCAAACTTTCTCAGTTCTGAGCAGACCATGAAGAAAAAAGTTAAAGCCTATACCGACGACGGCTACGTGATACGGCCCAATAAAACAGCGCTCAAGCGAGAACATCAAGCGCTTCAAAATTGGGCAAAGCAGTTTTTGGCCATGAAGCCCGAAAAACTGGCGAAGTTTATGCTCCCGGACGATGTACAAAAATCCATCGCGCTTGGTCGAAAGCTAGTAGGGAACGCCCAAGACCGCCACGCAAAATACGTGGCTAAGCAGCTTGCCGAGCTCGGTCTAGATACCATTGAGGCACGGGCACAGCAGCTCCAAAATCAGGAAGCACTTCAACAACGCTTCCACAGTGAAGCCGAGCAATGGTGTCAAAGGTTGCTTGATGCCCCAGAACAGACGTTATCGCGCTTCTTCGAACAATTTCCCTGGGCAGACAGGCAACAGTTGCGTCAATTGGTTCGAGCACTCCAAAAATCTAGCAAGCACGACAAAATCGTTGAGCAGTTACGAGATACCATTTTTCACACGCTGAGCCAGCAAACCGATTGGTTGAATGCGCTTTAAACTTGAGCACCCGACGATAGCAACACTGTGTTGCAAAAACACTTATTTCCTTCTCTCCAAGAACTCCAGTAAAATGATGCCTTGGAACTGGCATAACATCGCGCCCATAAATAAAAAGGATCGACTTGCATGGAACAAACGGCGGAAGAAGTCATCGTCGACATCCGTTCAATGACCTTCCGAAGAACGGACAAAATCATCTTCGATGATGTCACGATTAAAATACCGCGAGGCAAAGTCACGGCCATCATGGGGCCTTCGGGCACAGGCAAAACCACCTTGCTACGCCTCATTGGGGGGCAGTTGCGCCCACAGTCCGGTGACATCATTTTTGACGGACAGTCGATCCCCTCACTGGGGACGTCCTCCCTCTATGAAGCCAGAAAAAAAATGGGGCTTTTGTTTCAAAGCGGCGCACTGTTCACCAACATGAGCGTGTTCGATAACGTCGCCTTCCCGTTGCGAGAGCACACGGATTTGCCCGAGACCATCATTCGCCCCTTGGTGTTGACCAAACTTCAAGCTGTTGGATTGCGTGGCGCGCGACACTTGATGCCACAACAACTTTCTGGCGGCATGGCCCGGCGGGCGGCACTCGCTCGAGCCATTGCTCTGGATCCGCTTATGATCATGTACGACGAGCCGTTCGCCGGACAAGATCCCATTTCCATGGGCGTGCTTGTCAAACTCATTCGTTCACTAAACGATGCACTTGGACTGACCTCGATTGTGGTGTCTCATGATGTGCCTGAAGTCTTGAGCATTGCTGATTACGTCTATATTCTGGCAGGAGGCAAAGTCATCGGCGAAGGCACGCCGGATGAAATTCATCAATCCAAGCAAAGCCAAGTGAAACAATTCCTTGATGGCCTGCCCGATGGGCCAGTGCCTTTCCATTATCCAGCCCCTACCCTAGAAGAAGATTTGCTTGGAGGGGCCGCATGATCACAAAAAAACTGGAGCATATCGGTCGCCAAACCTTGGAACGACTGGCCGAAGCTGGCCGCGCAGGCATATTGCTTAGTCGCCTACTCATTGGCCGACCTAGGCCCGCACGCGCCATTCGTTTATTCATTGAGCAACTTTACTATGTTGGCGTGCTTTCTTTATTGATTATCCTTGTGTCCGGCCTGTTCATCGGTATGGTACTCGGCCTGCAGGGCTACACGATACTGGTTAAGTTTGGCGCGGAATCAGCACTTGGGCCACTGGTTGCACTCAGTCTTTTGCGTGAGTTGAGTCCGGTCATCGCTGCATTGCTGTTTGCTGGACGCGCTGGCTCCGCACTGGCGGCTGAAATTGGTCTGATGAAAGCCACGGAACAACTTAGCAGTATGGAGATGATGGCAGTGGACCCGATCAAGCGCATCGTTGCGCCGCGTTTCTGGGCAGGTGTCGTCGCTATGCCAATGTTATCCATTGTCTTCAGCGCCATCGGCATTTATGGAGGCTATCTCGTTGGTGTGGATTGGCTGGGGGTCGATGACGGAAGTTTTTGGTCTGCCATGCAAAATGCCGTGGATTTTCGTGAAGATGTCGTCAACGGCCTAATCAAAAGTGTCGTTTTTGGCTTTGTTGTCGTTTGGATCGCCCTCTTTCGAGGCTATGACGCTGAGCCAACCTCCGAGGGCATTAGTTTGGCGACCACGAAAACTGTGGTGCATTCTTCTCTGGCCATTTTGGGACTGGATTTTGTATTAACCGCATTCATGTTTGGAGAATTGAGCTGATGGAGTCACGAAACGTACAGCTTTCTGTCGGGCTGTTTGTGGTACTCGCCATACTGGCCCTGACCATGCTTGCACTCAAGGCAAGCAACTTAAGTCACTATTCCGCTGATGCCACCTACGAAGTCAAAGCCTATTTCGATAATATCGGCACGCTCAAGTTGCGGGCGCCAGTGAAAGTGGGCGGCGTCACCGTGGGACGGGTGTCTAAAATAGAGCTAGACGTCAAACTCATGCGTCCGCTTGTGACACTGGCCATCGACAGAAAATACCGGTTCCCTACTGAAACAAGTGCCGCCATTCTGACGGCTGGCTTACTTGGCGAACAGTATATCTCACTGTTACCTGGCGGAAACGACGAACAACTCGAACCGGGCGATTTTATTGAGGACACACAATCAGCCATTATTCTGGAAGATCTGATCGGGCAATTCCTGTTCAGCAAAGATACAGATCAATCGCTGTAGGCTATACACAAAACGACCGTCATGGAGAAGCAATTGATGAAACGTGCCATTTTGTTTTTGTTATTGACCAGTTTCGCTGTATTCAATGCGTTGTCCCTTGCGCAGGAGCAAGAGGACCCGGTCAAATTCCTGCAAACATTGACCAATGGCCTGATTCAAGAATTGAACGCGCGCAAAGCGGAACTTAAGAAAGACCCAGGGATAATTCTGGATATCATTAATCGCCGCGTCATGCCAAATATCGCCGCCAAGACCATAGCGAGAAAAGTTATGGGTCGACACTGGCGAGCGGCGACTGATGAACAAAAAGAAAAGTTCACAACAGAATTCACGACGTATTTGAAGCGCTACTACGCCAAAGCGTTCTTATCCTATGATGATCAGCAATTGCGCTACGATGAAAAAGCGAAGTGGTTGAGCCCGAAAAGCGTGCTGGTGCGGTCGGAACTGATACAAAAAGATAAGGCGCCGGTAGAAATTCGCTATCGTCTGACGCGCGGCAAAAACGGTTGGTTGATCACCGACATCGTCATAGAGGGTGTCAGTCTTGTCATCAGCAACCAACGTCAATATGATGGCCTGATTCGCCGGGAAGGCTTGGATACCGTCATTGCCAAGCTTGCTTTTGCCAACAATCGTCCCTTTGGCGAGCAATGATGATTGACTGGAAAAACCAAGATGGCGTCTGTTGGCTGGCCGGTGAACTCAGCAAAAGTACGGCCAGCCAATTGTGGCACAATCGTCGTCAATTACTCCGTGACACCGATATTCTCGAACTGAGTGACATCAGCAAAGTTGACAGCGCGGGTGTCGCATTGCTCATTGCCTTGACGGCTTGGGCCAAGCAGGAAGGGCGAGATCTCAAGTTGTCCAACCCAAATGAAAACTTACTGACGCTCGCCCGTGTTGGCGATGCGATTAAAGTGTTGCGATTCATAGAAACCAAGACATCTGCGTGATAAGATTGCCAGCAAACGCCATATCGTTTGGTTGTCATGATGCAATCTACCATTGAGAATAGAATTCGCGCTGAACTTAGCCCGACTCACCTGCACATTGAGAGTGATGGCAGTCATTACAAGATCATTGTGGTCAGCGAGAGTTTCGCTGGTCAACGACGGCTGCAACGAGAACAAAGGCTCAATGCCTTATTGCAGGATCTGATTGCTTCTGGCGATATCCACGCCGTCACCTATGTGCTCCGCACGCCCGAGGAGTACGAAAAAGACAGCCGATTCGGAACCTTGTAGTCATGGCAAAACTGAAAGTGACCGGGAATGGTCCGCTATCGGGCGAGATACGCGCCTCCGGTGCCAAAAATGCCGCCCTTCCCATCTTGATGGCCGCATTACTCACTGACGAACCGATGCATATCAGTAATGTCCCGCACCTCAACGATGTCACGACCACACTTGAGTTGCTCGGGCGATTGGGTTGTGACGTGACCATCAACGAGAAGATGGGATTGGAAATTTGCGCCTCTTCTGTCAACACCTACCAAGCCCCCTACGATTTGGTCAAGACCATGCGCGCATCTATCTTGGTACTTGGCCCTTTGGTGGCTAAACATGGCGTGGCAGACGTTTCCCTGCCTGGGGGATGCGCTATTGGCGCCCGTCCCGTCAATTTGCATATTGAGGGGCTAATGGCCATGGGGGCCGATATTGAAGTCTCGGGCGGCTATATCCATGCTCGCGCGCCCCGAGGGCTTAAAGGAGCACATATTTTTCTCGACACGGTGACCGTCACTGGCACAGAAAACCTGATGATGGCCGCCACGCTCGCCAAAGGCACAACCGTCATCGAAAATGCCGCCCGTGAACCGGAAGTGATTGATCTTGGGCATTGTTTGCAGGCCATGGGCGCTCAAATTGAAGGGCTTGGCACACCCACCATTGTCGTACAGGGCGTGGAACGCTTAAATGGCGCGCACCACAGCATTCTTCCAGATCGTATTGAGACCGGAACTTACCTCGTCGCCGGCGCAATGACAGGGGGACACATTAAGGTGCGTGAGACCGCACCGCACACCTTAGAAGCTGTGCTCCATAAATTAGAGGAAGCAGGGGCCTATATTGACCACGGAGCAGACTGGATCTCTGTTGATATGCGAGGCCGTCGCCCCAAAGCCGTCAACATCACCACAGCCCCCTACCCAGGCTTTCCCACAGACATGCAAGCACAATTCAGCGCGCTCAACGCTGTGGCTGAAGGGACCGGAATTATCACTGAAACAATCTTTGAAAACCGTTTTATGCACATTCTTGAATTACAAAGAATGGGGGCAGACGCTCAGATCAAAGGCAACGCGGTGATCATTAAAGGTGTACCCTCCTTATCTGGTGCCGAAGTCATGGCAACAGACTTGCGCGCCTCAGCGAGTCTCGTGCTGGCTGGTCTTGTGGCAACAGGGGACACCATTATTGACCGGATCTACCATATCGATCGTGGCTACGAATGCATCGAAGAAAAACTTCAACAATTGGGCGGTCGAGTGGTCCGAATCAGCCATTGATGGCGAACTTTTGGTTGTTTAGGGTTTGACTGCCAATGTCACCGATAACCGCAAATGCTCACGCTTGCCATCGGCATTTTGTCGTAACACCTCTAGTGTCAGTTGCTCGCCCGGCTCCAGCCTGGACACCCAGCGAATAAATTTTGGTAAATCGCCAATGGCCTGTCCATTCACGCGGACTATGATGTCCCCTTCGCGTAGTCCAGCCTTCTCGGCAGGCGAGTTAGGATAGACCTGTGTAATCTGCACCCCACCAGTGGATACTAAATCATATCGTTCGATCAGTGTGGGTGATAACAGGCCGCCACTCACGCCGAGCCAACCACGAATGACGCGACCATCACGGACAATACGCTCGGTAACAAAACGTACAAGATCGACTGGCAACGCAAAGTTAATGCCATCACTTTTGGCCGAGAAAAACGCTGAAGTAATACCGACAATCTGCCCTTCAGTATTGACCAGCGCGCCGCCTGAACTGCCCGGATTGATCGCGGCATCGGTTTGGATAAAAGCTTCAAATGAGCTTGTATTTAACGCTCTGTCTGTCGCGCTCACAATGCCCATCGAAACACTCAAACCCACCCCGTAGGGATTGCCAATCGACAACACCACATCACCAATTCTTGGCTCTGGTGCTTCGTCAAAATCCAAATAGGGCACATTCGGCAGTGCAATGCGCAGTACGGCCAAGTCAGTTTCCGGGTCTTCTCCAATACGTTCGGCAATGGCTTGACGTCCATCCGCAAGGATCACCAAGATTTCACTGGCACCATCAATCACATGATGGTTAGTCACAATGTAACCGCGTGCGTCAAAAATGACACCGGAACCTAGTCCGATTTTCTGTTGGCCACGATCATCCCGCTGACTCAATGTGCGTAGGCTCACCACCGCGCTACTGGCGCGGGCGACGGCATCGTGGAAAGTGAAAGGCGAATGTCGCATCTCAGGCGACGCCCTCCAAAGATGAAGAAGATCAGAATAACGTATGAACAGCCCGAGCCCGCCAATGACTATCCCTAAGCTTACCGCAAGGATGACCGTTCTTAACCAGCTTTGCATTGTCAGCGTACCGTCAGCACCATGATGCGATCATCACGCAATATACGGAGTGTGATTGGGCCGTCGTATCCATCCAAGAGTTCCTGGAGGCGCTCTATGGTTTCAATTTTATAACGGCCAATCCCAATGATCACATCGCCTTCTCGAAGCCCCCAGTAA
>RFGJ01000337.1 GCA_003696665.1 Gammaproteobacteria bacterium
ATGGCCTGGACATACTTGGTATCCAATCGCTCACGGGGATCCTCTGTGCGAAAATCTCTGGCTCCTACATATTCGGAAACATAGACTACCTTCCCCCTGCCAAGGTCATGATAATTCTCTGCATCTTTCACAACAAAAATATCCCCGACAGCCACCTTCCCAACCCAAAAGCTTTCGATAAAGAGACGTACTTGCTTCTGGAGTTTCCCGAGGACGATTCTCTGAGCATCTTGTGGAGTAAGGTACTCCCCACGACGAACGTCAAATTTATAGAGCCGTCCATCGATAGGCGAGCGAAGAGTAAATAGTCTTAATTCACGGCGCTTCAATTCCACTTCAGCTTCTGCCGTGGCAATCTGCTTGCGCAGTAACTCGGATTCCAGCATCTTCTGGCTAAACTCGAATTCGGCAAGGGCGCCGTTCTCTGATAATGGTCGCTTCCGTTTGAGATCATCGAGAATCAGGTTGAGTCGAGCCTTCGCTTCCTCCACGCGTGCAATGGCAAGCTGAAGCGCCTGGGCAGCCACGTCATTCTCCATTTCGCACAGAGGCTGTCCGGCTGATACATCCTGTCCTTCTTCCACGAATGTCCTGATTACCCGCCCTGCCTGGACTGGGCCGACAAACACCTCCCGTCCCAGCGGCTCGATCCGGCCATAGACCCTGATCGGTGCATCGGCAAGGGATGGTGTCCGAGCTGGCTCAGGCGGCGATGCGCTTTTGAGAAGTGACAGACGCACATAGTTGAGCCCCAATACGGCCACAAGTATGACTAACAAAACAATGATGATAGTACGCGTTCTCATTCTTTCAATACCTCTTCCTCTAATTTGATTTGTTCCCGGGTATCGGAGATGATTTTCCCGTTCTCGAGCTTTATCAGACGATCCGCATAGGGGAATACGCGGGCATCATGAGATACGACCACTACGATTCGGCCCTCATCGATAGCTATTCGCTTCAGAATTTCCATGACCGTCTGACCGCTTTCGGCATCAAGAGCGGAGGTAGGTTCATCGCACAATAAAATTGCCGGATCCTTAATCAGTGCGCGGGCGATTGAAGCACGCTGTTTCATTCCGCCGGAAAGGAGCCGTGGCTGCATATGAAGGCTGTCACCCAGACCCAGTCGCTTCAGGATCGATTCTGCCTTTTGGCGGGAACCGGAAGGTGGCCGACCGCCCTGAACGGCAAAAGCCAATAAAATATTCTCCAAAACGCTTAGACCCTCAATCAGCATCGGTTGCTGAAAAACGAAGCCATAGCGTTGGAGACGCATGTGTGCGGTATCGTTTTCACCCATGTTGGTAATCTCTTCCTCACCAAAAAACATGCGTCCTTCTGAAGGGCGCAAGACCAGCCCCATGATGGAAAGCAAGGTAGTCTTTCCGCTGCCGGAAGGGCCTGCAAGTACGGTTAATTCTCCCGGTTCAAATTCCGTCGAAACAGGAAAAAGCACCCGTCTCATCTGAGAGCCATCGGAGAAGTCCCTCGCAATTTTTTCCAGACGTAGCGTCGCCATTGTTGAACCTACCAAATTAATGGAATACCGATGCCGGGTCTGCCTTAAGCGCCACCCGAAGCGCAATTAAAGAACCCATAAAGCTGACAAGGACCGCGCCAATCGCCAGTGCCGGCGCGAGATAGAGCGGAAAGAAGCTTGGAATGGCGGATCCCCGTGTGGCATTAAACAGGGTCGCCAGCATAACGAAGCCAACGAACACACCAACGCCCGCAATAATCAGTGCTTCGCAGGCAACAACCACAGCAATATCCCGGCGCCGTCCCCCAATCGCCCTCATTACGGCAAAGTCTCTGGCGCGGCCCAGAACGCTGGTATACATGGTCAGAGTGATGATCACTACTCCAATAAGGACTGCGATGACTGTGGAAAAGCCGAAGCTGCCACCAATACCGGTGTTAGCAATGTAATACTTCTTTGTCATTCCTGATAGCTCTTTCGTGGAATACACTGAGCACTTCGGCAGTACAGCGCGGAGATGGGCCATGGTCTGTTGGTCGGGTGCTTTTTTAAAGCGGACCAGTATGGCCGAGTAACGCCCCGGTGGGGTGCGGGCAATCTCTTTCACCTTGTCAATCGAAGCAAAGACAAGGGTCCCCTGAAATCCGCGAGCCCCCTCAGTAATCGCGCCGATGCGAACGCGACGGTCACCTATTTCCGTTATCTGATCCAATACGGGATTCCCGAGTTTGGCCAAATCAAGCCTGTCAACGGTTACCGCTTCAAGATCAAGAAGGGCGCGTTCGTCAGCCTTGATAAACTGCCAGGGGCCAAGTGAAAGTCGAGGCCGTCTTGTTCCGATGACACGGACCGACTCGTAGGAACCATCCGCAGTCCGAAATAGCCCGTTACCGATCAACACGGGCTCGGCCCATTCCACTTCAGGAAGGCCGATGATTCGATCGATATATTGTCCTGAAATCAGGTTACCGGCATCCGCATTGCGGATGTTGCTGCTCATCACCCAGGCATCCGCATTGCTATGGTCCACCAGGACCGACATGTAATTAAGCAACCCGAAGAGCACGGAGAGTTGTTGACCTACAAGGAACACAATGGCCACCACACCTAGCAGAGCACCGGCAGTAGAAGAACGGTCGTGAATGACCATGCGGAAGGCAGTGAGAATACGCATACTATCCCTTTCTTTCCGAGATTCGGCACGCCTCGTCAAAGTTGTTTACAACAATTGCATTAGCGTTTTCCAGAATTTCGCGGGCGGCTTCTGCCCCCCTGCCACCTACCACGATCTGACAATCCCCGCATAGTGTGTGGACCAAATCGATTGTTTTCAGTGCATCATCCAATTGGGATAACAGCGTTTGCACCAGGAAAAGCGTATCTGGATCCAGATCGGCCACCGCTCGGGCAATCTGATCCGCAGGGAGGCTTTTACCAAGATTCCTGGCAGACCAACCACGAACTTCCAGATAGGCCCACAGCGCAAGGGGCACGAGGTCGTGTTCGTCACCGGGCACGCAAGATATCAGTGCTGTAGGTGGCGATGGTTGGACATCCTGCTTCATCTCTGCTATCCATACCAAAAGAGATCGGACTGCCTCGGTTGCCAGATGTTCCTGGTAAATTTCTACCGTATGCAGTTCCCAGCGCAATCCAACTTCAGCCATAGCCGGCAGGATCAAATCGATGATCAGCCGGTCAAGCGAGCGTCCCTGGTCGACAAGACCTGAAACAATGTCTCGGGCGCCTGATATATCACCACGAAGGAGACACGCTACCAGCGGAGAAACCGGCCCGGCATTCAATTCGCGTATTGAATCTGCGTTTTGTGCAATGATTTCTGGCAGCTCCTGGTGTAACTGTTGCAAAGGTGCGGCCAGTTCGTTGCATTCGGGCGGCTTGATCACACCTTCAATTGCTACAATCCAGCTTTCCAACAAGGCCGCAAACAGCAGATGCCCTGAACCTCGCGCTGAGAAGGTCGTTGCATACCAATTTGCTTCCTCCTGAAAAGCTTTCAAAAGCGAATATCGATACACAACCTTAAGCATTTGCCCAAATTTGTCGGCGTACACCAACAGTTCCGGAAGACCGATCCCAGTGTCCTTCGATCGCTGATGGTAATCCCACTCGACTTCTATCCGTTTCTGAACAAGGGCCGAAAGCTGCTTGAACTCAGCCGTAAAGAGGTGCGAGGCGGACTCGGATAACATGGTCGTCATAATGAAACCTTCATATTATTCGCCTGAAGCGCAGTTCGTTTATGGTTCGTTTTTATCCAGCAAAGGTCAACATTAAGCCGCCGGCCCATGGCTGTGCTATACCGATACACTTTTGGAAATTGAATCGACGCGTGAACTGGTCTGCTAGAATATTTTGTTATACGCGATTTTATTAATAAACATAATAGATTGGCTAAATTGGGATTTAATTCTGCGTGGCTTATGTTAGACATTGTTCATTTCCAAATTCAATTTAATTTTTAAAAAAAATGTAACCGTTTAATGATGTAGCAATTAATAACCAAATAAAATATGGAAGTATTAGCATTGATTTGAGTTTCAATTCAGGCCAATAAAAGAAGGTGAAGAATCCAATTAAAACGGTAAGTCCGCTTATTAGAAGTAGCCCTGCAAAAACATTGTGGTAATAGAAGAAAGTGGGGTTCCATCCTACATTTAATATCCATTGAACGATATATAAACCAATTAGAAAATTCTTGTTATCAATAGCTGGCCATAAATATGCCATGTAAACACTAAAACAAATCATGATAGTAGTCCATGCGATTCCAAAGACCGGACCAGGAGGTGTCCATGGGGCTTTAGCAAGTCCCAAATACCAATTAGACTGTGCCCCACCATTTGTAAATGATGCTCCTATTATAAGTGCTGCAAAATTGAGCACCAAAAATATAATAATTCTATAAATCATTTGTTATAGTCCCTAACCTTGTACCTGCTCAATTGTTGATATTTCCCTTTTCATTTTCAATATAGATATATTAAAAACTTCTGTCAATGAGATCCTTTGATTGTAGAACTTATAACGGCCCTTGTTCACAAGAGACGTGTCACTCTATCTCATTTTTGAACACAACTTCAATAACTCTTCAAACCACCGCCGACTTAAGGCATCTTGTACGGCAAAATTTTAAACGCCTGACCTTATGCAATGGTTATCTTTCTTAATGCAAAATAGGAATAGAAA
>RFGJ01000338.1 GCA_003696665.1 Gammaproteobacteria bacterium
AAGGTGATAAGACCGATGTGGAATCCGCGATGGGCCGCAAACCGGTTCACCCCTTCGCAAAGACTGCGCGCAAACAATGCCTCGCGTCCGTTCATTGAAGCGCTGTCATCCACAACCAGGCACATCCTCAACTGTTCCGTTCCGTTGCGTTTTCCAACGCGGGAGCTGTTTGATCTTCGTCGCGTCGTTATGCCGGGGATCAGCTTGTTGTAGGTTCGTGCTGAGCGTTTCAGATCCAACGCCGAAAATGATTGACCCAACTGCCAGACGCCGACGCGCTTGCGGAATTCCCTGGCCTCAGAAAGCAGGTGGTCCGTAACCTGCCGGGTCAACGATAGATCAAATTCGAGAGCATCTGATTCAGACCCTTCCTCACGAATCAGCGGGAAGGTATCGAAATTCGGTGCGGGAAGAACTCCTCCATCCATCAACGGCATCAGCATATCCAGTCGCATCAGGATTGCCGGCAGATAGCTGAGAAGATTGGCCGACGAGGCCAAAAGCTGCTTGGGTATCCACTGGTAGAAACGTTTCGAGAACCTCACGATTTTTCCGACATGATCCGGATCAGCGGCGTCATCGCACCACCCCGTCCAGTCGCTGAAAAGTTCCGACACCATCAACCTTGCTTGCGACTCGTGCGCCTGAATCCAGTCTGGCAGCCGATCTTCGCTGATGTTGGTCAGCCGCAAGGCCAGCAGCATTCGGTTGAAATCAAGCAAATGCCGGTCATGGCCAACTTTTCCCGAATGTGCTTGCTCCTCTTCCTTGACAATACGATTGAAGCTCGAAACAAAACCTCGAACATAAGCCTCCGCCCAGTCCGCGATTTCTGCGTTGCTGCGGTCGACGATCAGCTCGATCGCCGGCTCACTGACGACGGTTGCGACGGCTTCAGTCACGTTCAGGGCGCTTGCGACCTCATTCACAATTCGTTGTCGAATGGCCCCCGACTTCGGGGAAACCATCCGATGCGCCCATTCATGAGCCAGAATACAAAACAGCATCGAGTCATCAAAACGGGCAGCATTGGGGTGAACGTAAATGCGTTGGAAATCAATGGCGGCGATTCCAACATCCTTGTCCCGGATCACATGGATGGGAAAATGCTTCGCCCAATGATGCCGAATGGGCTTGGCAATTGTCTCAAGCCGGCTTTCAAGCGAGGCAAGGGCCGGGTGATTGTTTGGTGTCTGGTCCATACCCGTAAA
>RFGJ01000339.1 GCA_003696665.1 Gammaproteobacteria bacterium
GACGATCCGCTTATCAACGAATACATTCGCAGCATCGGATTCAAACTCGTCGCTGCCAATCAGGATGCTGCCGGACGGCGGTTCGATTTTACTGTTTTGAAACCAGATGTTATCAATGCTTTTGCGCTCCCAGGCGGCTATATTGCGATCTACGCCGGGCTTATGCTTAAGGCGGAGATCGAGGATGAAGTGGCCGGTGTTTTGGCGCATGAAATTGCCCATGTGACCCAACGTCACATCGCACGTCGATACGAAAAAGCACAACAGTTGCAATTACCCACCTTACTTGCGGTGATTGGCTCACTCATCGCTGGCGCGAGCAATCCCCAAGCCGCAGCTGGCGGGTTGGCAGCGTCATTGGCAGGACAACAACAATTGCTATTGAATTATTCGCGCGCCAACGAAGCGGAGGCCGATCGAATTGGTTTCCGGACGTTGGCCGAGGCTGGGTTTGATCCCCGCGGCATGGCCAGTTTTTTCGAAAAATTAGCGGCGAAATACCGCCACTCGCCACGACCATTGGAATTTTTGCTGACCCACCCCTTGCCGGAACGGCGTGCGGCGGATGCCAAGCTTCGCCTAGAAGACATCGCCCCATTCAGACAGCACAGTCAGTACCGATTTTGGCTCATACAGGAGCGTCTGCGTGCCCTAGTGTCACCGGATGGAAGCCTCACTGACGAAGATTACCGCAGAGCCGTGAAGGTTGACGACAAAATGAAACAACGCGCGGTTCGCCATGGCTACGGTGTATGGTTGACACGACAAGGGCGTGCTGCAGAGGCGATGAACATCGCCAAAGCACTTTATCGGACCGACCCTAACGTACTCGAAAACACCGTACTATACATTGATGTATTGACGGAGGGCGGTCACCTTGACGATGCCATTACAGTGGCTCAAAAGGCTCTGTCAATCAGCCCGATGAATTATCCGCTGATGATTGCCTATAGTCGCGCCTTGCTCAAAGCAGGACAGGCAAAAGAGGCCATGAAACAGTTGCTTGCCTTAGCCTACCGACAACCGGACGATGTCTTAACGCTCGAGTTGCTCGCACGTGCCCAGCACGAAGCTGGCCAGGAAGCCGAATCCCATGAGACGACTGCCCTTTATCTCCACGCCATCGGTGATTTAAAAGGGGCCCAACTACACTACCGAAAAGCGCTGCGCGGCCGCTCAGACGATCCTTATTTCTTCACGCGCGTCCGCGGCCGCTTAGCTGCACTTGAAGCCGAAATGATCGAACTCCGCGCACAACGTCACTGAGTGCGTCGCCGAAAAACCAGCCCAAGTACCACCAGCATGAACCAAGTCACGCTACCACCATCGATGGTGTAATGCCGTGGCGATTCGCCCGGCGCTTGGCACACCTCTCCAGCGCCGCCATTTGGATTTGGCGTTAACAAAAAGGCCCTGAGTTGCCCATCTTTTAACCCGGTGCCGACGATTTGTCCTTGATCGTTAATACCGCGCGCTTCCAACAAGGTCCAGCCAAGTTGGCAATCAATTTGGTTGTTGAGATCAATCACTTCGCCATTTTTCCAAAGGACAGCATGGCCTCGCTCACTGCCCTCAACGCGTTCAAAGGTTGTCCAACCGACAATTTCGCCATTTTCATTGACGCCGAACGCTCGACCATTTGGAATCGCCTCGTTCAAAACAGGCAATGCCACCAATGCATCATCTACACCAATTTGATATTTGAATGGTGAACGATAGGTTTCATTTTCTACAGTGCTGTCTCCAACAATCAGGCCAGCACTATTAATGGCTGTTGCCGCCCCTTGAAGGCCACCCAACGTCCCAATGTCGACCAACTGTTGGTTATCCACATCGTAATAAACGGCATGCGTTCCGTTGTCACTATCATTTGACGACCAGCCTACCGCAATATTGTTGTCTGATATGGCCCGGAACGTACTCGAGCCTGTCCCATCCGCCCGCAACGTCCCAACCACAGTGTAGAGGTCGTTCCCATTTCGGCGATCCAGAACCGCCGCACGACTTAGGCTTACGGCTTGACCATTGATTTCAGTGCTTTCACGCACATAGCCTGCATACAAATCATTGTGATTCAGGCCAAGCAAAAACGCGTCATTGTGACCCGCCGGTGGGGCCACCTCCGTCAACACGCCATTTTGGTAAATGATGGGCACATTGACCAATGTGCTCACACCATCAATGTCAATCACTTTGCTGCCGTAACCCACAGCCATACCCGCATTGTTAATTTCGAGTAGTCGCGTTGACAGAGATGAGTTATCGACATCCAAAGTACCAATGTCCATCAGGCTGCCATTAAAGAACCACCCTCGTGTCACATTGTTGGTCGTGATGTAATACCCAACTGCCTCGCCCTGGTTATTAATATCAAAACCATACGAAGGCGCGCCCAGTTCGCCCAAATCCACAAGATCATAAGGCGCCCCGAACGCAGAGACGGCAAGACAACTTGATAGCACAACGTTCAAAAATCTGGTCATTTTCATATTCATCCAATGTGGCACGTTTTATTCTTTCGCTAAAACAGCGTCAATTTGGTTCTCGGGTGCGGCCGCTGCAAACGCTTCGAGGGTCTGCAAATAGCCATCCACCCGGACAATATTGGGAAACGCAGACATATCGACATTGAAACGTCTAGCGTTGTAGACCTGAGGCACCAGGCAGACATCTGCAAAGCTCGGCACATCGCCCCAGCAACATTGACCACTGGTCTTTGCTAAAAGTTTCTCAAGGGCTGTAAAACCTTCACAAATCCAGTGATGATACCACTTGCTCACCTCATCCGGCACAACCTTGAGCGATTCTTTTAGGTATTGCAGAACCCGCAGATTATTGAGTGGATGCACATCACAGGCGACCAATAGCCCCATCGCGCGCACCTTGGCAGCTTCAACCGGGTCGCTTGGGAGTAAGGAAGGCTCCGGATACGCAGCTTCCAAATATTCGATAATCGCCACCGATTGCGTGAGTACCGTACCGTCTGCTAACCGCAAACTCGGCACCAATCCCTGCGGATTGACGGCACGGTAATCCGGCTGATGCTGTTGCCCACCGTCTTTCACCAGATGGATTGGTATGGTTTGGTAAGGCACATTCTTGAGATTCAACGCAATACGGACACGATAGGCGGCCGAAGACCGCCAGTAACTATATAAAGTCAGCTCTGACATGGTTTTCCTTTAGCGCTGATAGGGTTCGACCACCTGATCAATGGCGCCGAAAATCGTGTGCCCCTCTTGGTCGAACATCTCAATCCGCACACGGTCGCCATAACGCATAAACGGTGTTTTGGGTTCACCATATTCAAGGATTTCCAACATCCTCACTTCTGCCAAGCAACTTGACCCTGTCGACCGATCTCGGTTTGAAATTGTCCCCGAACCAATAATTGCGCCAGCACCAAGCGGACGGGTCTTCGCCGCATGCGCAATCAATGTCGGGAAATCAAATGTCATATCGACCCCACAATTAGGCCGTCCGAGCAGTTTGTCATTCAAATGTGTCACCAGCGGTAAGTGCAATTTTTTGCCGTCCCACGCCTCACCCAGCTCATCCGGGGTCACGGCAACCGGACCAAAGGCAGAGGATGGTTTACTCTGGAAAAAGCCAAATCCTTTTGCCAACTCACCAGGAATCAAGTTTCGTAATGAGACATCGTTGACAATCATAAACAAGCGAATGTACTGTCCAGCTTCTTCAGGCGTGGCGCCCATGGGCACATCGCCCACTACAACAGCCACCTCGGCTTCCATATCAATACCCCAGTCCTCAGACGCCATCTTGATGGGATCGTAAGGCCCTAGGAAGGCATCACTGCCGCCTTGATACATCAACGGGTCTGTCCAGAAACTCTCTGGCATCTTAGCACCGCGTGCCTTTCTTACCAGCTCGACATGATTGACATAGGCGCTGCCATCTGCCCATTGATAGGCACGAGGCAAGGGCGACTCGCACTGTTCTTGTTTGAAGGGGAATGCATCTTCCCTTTCTCCTGCATTCAATGCCTGATAGACCGCTTCCGCCTTCGGCGCGAGTGTTTTCCAGTTATCCAGCAACTTCTGCAGCGTTGGCGCCACCTCCACTGCCTTCACGGCTGTTTGCAAGTCCCGCGACACAATCAATAGCTGACCATCACGTGTTCCATCTCTTAATGTTGCGAATTTCATTTTATCTACCTCATAGAATTCAAAGCCCAGCCGTTATTGTCCACAGACAGGCTGGGCTCGCAAGCCAATTTCTAAGTTCTAATCACTAAATTTATCAGGCAGATGCCGCTTTCTTGCCCGTTCCCTCTGGTTTAGGTGGGAATTTCGGTGGGAACAGTCCCAGCGCTTTCGCTTTTTGCACATAACTCATGATGTCCATTTGTGCGATCTCGAAAAGCTGCTGCATGTCCTCAATCACAAAATATATCGGTTGCATAATATCAATGCGATAAGGCGTCCTTAGCACATTCATCAAATCAAATGGTTGTCGCTCAGGCTTATCTGAGTCAAGTGCATAAATCGTCTCGCCCGGAGACGACAATATGCCGCCGCCATAGATGCGTAGCCCTTCCGGACGTTGGATCAAACCGAACTCAACGGTGAACCAATACATTCTCGCCAGAAAAACACGATCTTCCTTTGAGGCTTCAAGGCCAAGTCTTCCGTATGTATGGGTGAATTCAGCAAAGTACGGATTGGTCAAAAGTGGTGTATGACCAAAAATTTCATGAAAAATGTCAGGTTCTTGCAGATAGTCAAACTCTTCTCGGGAGCGAATAAAAGTCGCGCATGGGAATTTTTTATTGGCCAACAATTCAAAGAATTTTCCGAATGAAATCAAGGCTGGCACCCACGCCACTTCCCAGCCCGTTGCCTTACGCAGCACACTGGAGACTTCTTCGAGCTGTGGTACACGGTCGTTTGGCAGGTTCAACTGCTCTAGACCATCTAAGTAATCCTGACAGGCTCGGTCTTTGATGACGCTTCGTTGCCTTGTGATCAGATCATGCCAAATTTGGTTTTCTTCTTCGGTCCATGCGATACGACCTTTATCGTCCATCGGTTTTGCCACATACTTGGTTGGCATGGCCCCTCCCCATCACATTCGGTTTGTTTGATTATCGCGACAATATAGCGCCAAAACAAGTGCAACTGGACTGACCAGCAGCGTTATTGCCCTGACTTTTCTTCCAAGGCTTCCCACTCCGAAAGCAACGCCTCTAGCTTTTCTTCGAGTTGCGTCAGTTCAGCCAGTTTGCCACGTGTGATATCGGCAGGCTGAGCAAAAAAATCCGGTTCATTGATTTCTTCTTGTAGCTGATGAAGCGCTTGTTCTGTGGCTTCTATCAATTCTGGCAAGCTCTCCAAACGACGTTTTTCATGGTAACTCAAACGATTTCGTGGTGATTTTCTTGGGGGCCGTTGTTTTTTCACTTGCGATGCGTTGGCCCTACTTTGGGCTGCAAGGTCTTCCGACTCGACAGTTGTTTGATATCGGCGCAAATCCTGATATCCACCAACCACTTCTGTGACTTTACCATAGCCTTCAAACCACAAGCAGGCGGTCGCCGTATTGTCAATGAATGTGCGGTCATGACTCACCAAAAGCACGGCACCAGGATAATCTACCAGAAGGGTCTCAAGAATTTCGAGACTTTCGACATCTAGGTCATTGGTCGGTTCATCGAGCACCAATAGATTGGCCGGTTGTGCCAAAAGCTTGGCAAGCAATAATCTGTTCTTTTCACCACCCGACAAACGTTCAATCGATCCCCTTGCCTGTTCAGGCGTGAATAAAAAGTCCTGAAGATAACTGATAATATGTCGGCGCTTATCACCAATTGTTATTTCCGTGCGCCCTTGCGCCACATTGTCCGCCACCGTCAATTGTGGATCGAGCGCTTGCCGAGTTTGATCAAAATACGCCACCGCAAGATTGTCTGCACGACGAATCACACCTTCATGCGGTTGCAATTCCCCCAAGAGCACTCGTAGCATTGATGTCTTACCGATGCCATTTGGCCCCACCAGGGCGATTTTGTCGCCGCGCATCAAAGACAAATCAAAATGCCGAAACAACCAGTGGTCGCCAACTTTAAGCCCAAGATTTCGCGCTTCTATGACTCGTCGACTACCAGGCGCGAAATCCGCCACAACGTTTTTCATTTGGCCTTGCCGCTGTAATCGCTTCGCTCGCGCTTCCCGCAGCGCTTTGAGCGCCCGTACCCTTCCCTGATTGCGTGTTCTGCGCGCCTTAATTCCTTGCCTAAGCCACTGCTCTTCTTCGGCCAACTTCTTGTCAAACAGAGCCTCTGCGCGCGCTTCGGCTTCTTGGGCGGCTTGCCAACGCGCCTCAAACTCAGAAAAATTCCCCGGAAAAAAGTAGAACTTGGCTCTATCGAGTAAGACAATTTGCGATGCTACCCGATCCATGAAGGCCCGGTCATGGGTGACAAGGACAAAAGCCCCCTGCCAATCCGCTAAAAGACGTTCAAGCCATTCAATGCCCCCAATATCAAGATGATTCGTCGGCTCGTCGAGCAACAAGACATCCGGCTGCTGGACAATGGCACGCGCAATCATTGCGCGTCGCTTCCATCCGCCAGAGAGTTCATCCAGCCGTCGATTCGGGTCAAGTCCCGCTTCTGAAAGGGCGCGCTGAATCTTTGTTTCTAACGTCCACAGTGAGCGCGCTTCCATTTGGTCATGCCAATGGTCCAGCCTTTCATCCCCCTGCAAAATGGCGCGCCGATAGGACGCCACGATATCGCCATCATCCCGTAAACCAGACGCTACATAAGAAAAAACGGTATCCGTGAGTCCTTCAGGCAGGCCCTGGGGGACATAGGCTATCTGCAACCCTTGTTTTTTCAGGATCTCACCAGAATCTGGCTCCTGAATCCCAGCCAGCAATTTCAAGAAAGTGGATTTTCCAGCCCCATTGCGGCCAAGCAGCGCCCATTTATCACCCGCATGCAAAGTGCCGTTCACCTCATGCAGAAGGACACGGGGGCCAATTTCAAGACTGACGTCACGAATATCAATGAGCATGGTCGGGAAATGGGCCCGTCTCACGCGGGCCCATAATACTCAGTGTTTTGAACCGGCTTGTTCGGCCAAAAACAACCACGTCTCCAGCACACTGTCTGGATTCAATGAAACTGAATCGATGCCTTCTTCCATCAGCCATAGCGCCAGATCAGGATGATCAGATGGTCCTTGTCCGCAGATGCCAACATATTTGCCAGCGCGTTTACAGGCTTGAATCGCCATATGCAGCATCCGTTTCAC
>RFGJ01000340.1 GCA_003696665.1 Gammaproteobacteria bacterium
CTAGCTAACCTACAGTTTTGAAAAAAGCGATTGGTCGTCCACCATTCTTTAACCCAAAAACAAAAAGGATGGTGCAAAATGACGACCAATCAACTCTATCATACGCTAATGCAGCAAATAGAACAGATTATTCCCACAGAACGAATAACCCGAAAACGAGTCTTGGCCTGGCTGATGACCTGTTTGTTCCTGGGACGCAATTCCCATGCAGCCAGATTGGGTAACAAGATACCGGGCCAAGCCCAAAAAACAAGTAAAGCAGAACGATTACGCCGTTGGTTGAGTAACAAAGCTGTCCGTGTGCGCGATTGGTATGAACCGGTAGCGCGTCAACTTATTGCCCAAGCCACAGCATCCGGCCAACCTTTGCGTCTCATCGTAGATGGCACAAAAATCGGCAGTAAACATCAATTGTTAATGGTCGCTATTGCTTATCGTCGTCGTGCCTTGCCTTTAGCCTGGACGTGGGTGCGTTGTCGGCGTGGTCACAGTTCGGCTCGAAAGCAACTGGCTCTCTTGAGTTACGTCCACAGCTTGATACCCGTCGGTCAGCTGGTTCAGTTGGTGGGTGACAGCGAATTTAGCCCTGTTCCTGTCCTTAAACAGCTGGATGCCTGGTCTTGGCAGTATGTTTTGCGACAAAAAGGACGTTTTCTTGTCCGTTGTGACCAGAATGCCGATTGGCAACGCTTTGATGAATTAGTCACCAAAGTCGGCCAGGTGGTTTGGTTACCCGATGGCTGGTTCACTGCCAAACACAGCCACCCAACAACTTTGTTGGCCATATGGCGACGAGGCGAAAGGCAACCGTGGTTTTTGGTCACCAACATACCTGACAAAACATTGGCGCTGCGCCTTTACACTCGCCGCATGTGGATCGAGGAAATGTTTGGCGATTTTAAGCGCAATGGGTTTGACCTGGAAGCGATTCGTTTACGTCACTTCCTGCGTTTATCCCGTTTCACAATGGCCGTAGCTTTGCTCTACGTCTGGTTAGTTGCCTTTGGCTCCATGACGATAAAACGCGGCGAGCGCTATTTGGTTGACCGGAATAAACAGCGGCAACTGAGCATTTTCCGCATTGGCTATGATATGTTGGAAAGGTGCTTGACGAACGGAGATGATTTCTCGTTGAAGCTTATCCCCTATTTTTAGCAAACTGTAGGTTTACTAG
>RFGJ01000341.1 GCA_003696665.1 Gammaproteobacteria bacterium
CCGGCAAAATCGGACAGGTGCTGCACGTAGCCGGCATCGCCACTGCGCACGGCGATTTCGTCGCCGTCGATACGCACCGTCAGTTCCTGGCCGCAAAACGGGTGCCTGAGCGCCTTGCGCACGGAACGCAACACCAGCAGCGGCCGGGACAGCACACCGAAAAAGCCGGTCGCCAGCAGCAGCCCGGCAATGTACGGGTTGTGATAAAACCCGCCAAAGCCCATGCTGCCGATGACAATACAGCAACCGCCCCAGAGCGCGCGCCACTTCAGGTTGCGGTCGCGGCGGTAATGGGCCTCAAAAAACTCCCGCCACAAATCCTCGCTCAGCTCGAATGTTGCCAGTATCGGTTTGGACATGGGCTTATGGTGCCAGAAAAGGGCCGAATGAGAAAGGGAGGATAGCCAGGGCGGCAGGCTCTGACCATGAAAGAACAGCGGACTTTCTCATTTCGAAGGCCTCATGTTATTTTACCGATGACATCAGGAATCACACCCGCAACCACAGCAGGGGCACACACATGGACCTCGACCTTTCCAGCCTGAAAAAAGCCGTGACGTCTCTGGAAAACGTTTTGAAAGAGACTGGCAACGATCAGTTCATGAACGGCCTGACCGACGTGCAGAAAAACGCCATGATTGCCGGCGCCATCCAGAACTTTGAATTCACCTATGAGCTGTGCTGGAAATTCATCAAACGCTGGCTGGAGATCAACCTTTCTTCCACCGAAGTCGAAGGGGTGACCCGTCGTCATCTGTTTCGCCTGGCGACGGAAGTGAAGCTGATTGACGATGTCGAAACCTGGATGGTGTTTCACCGGGCCCGCAACCAGACATCTCACGTCTACGACGAAACAGTCGCACAGGACGTCTACGAAACCGCGGTCGAATTTCTCCCTGCAGCCCAGAAGCTGCTGGCGGCGCTGGAAGCCAAAAATGCCTGACCTGCCCGAAAACTGGCTGAAAAAGGTACAAAAGATTCTACAGAGACACGTCCCCGGTTACGAAGTCCGCGCCTTCGGCTCACGGGTCACGGGCAAAGCACGGCCGCACTCCGACCTTGACCTGGTCGTCATGACCGACCAGCCCCTGGAGAGAAAACTCTATTACCGCCTGCAGGATGCCTTTGAAGAGTCCGACCTGCCGATCCGCGTCGACCTGCTCGACTGGCAGCGCATCTCCCCGGAATTCCGCCGCCACATCGAAGCGCACTGTGAGGTGGTACAGGCAGCCGGTGACTCCCATAACAACCAGGGGAACTCATCGGCCCCATAAGCCCCCCCCCGCACCGCCCTTGCCTTTAACGCACCGCGCACAGGCCGAAGGCCGTCCTCGCCGCGCGCCACGTTGCCACTCCGCCAACCTGGCGGGCCGGCAGTGTCCACGGGTGACATTTTAACCACCGAAGTTTTATAACAAAATCGTCTGCAAAAATGGGATCGCAAGCAATTAGTAGATGTGCCGACTGGCTTCCTCACGAATCCAGCCGCCAACTCATTTTTTAATCGCAGCTATATCCTGCCTGTACAGCATAATTAACCAAAACATCCAAAAGATCTTCAATACCAGAAACAGCCATTCCATCTACTACATTTTTCTTCACCCAATCTTTTATATAGGAATTGATACCATTTCTATCCGGGGCATGAATAGACCATGGCAGATTTTTGTATTTTCTAATAAATATTGGAATCAATTTAAGTTCGTTACCAGAAAAAACAAACAAGTTTACTTCCTTCACATTTTCTAAAGGATATATCTTCACAATTGTTTTACTTTTATCAACTCTACAACCTAATACTCTCCCGCCTTCGACAACAAAATTATCCAAGTTATACTCACCAGCAGGCAGCATTATTTCAACCACTGAAGACTTTCCTGATGTTAAAAGAAATGGATTTTGATACCAATACTGCTTTTTTTTATCGCAGATAGCATTTAACAACTTTAAAAAGCTTTCATCTTTAAATACGTACCCATCAAGAGGTTTATCTGTAGACCCTAGTTGTACTAACTCTCTCTCTGAGTTGCCATTTCCCTCGTCAACAAATTTCTTTTTGAATTTTTTATCGACTTTCGGCTCTTGATCTTCCACATAGCGCGAGTCGCGCTGCCCTTCTTTTTCCGCCTCAAACGGATATTCACCCTCTACCTCTTTAGAAGCAGAATCAGAGTTAGCCGATTCTGATTCCTTTTGAATTGAGCCCTCCTCTTCCCTGCTCGTAATCCCTGTACCAATTTGGACTACCAGAGGCTCTTGTGAGTCAATGACCTCTTTTTCTTTATTTCCGCCATTTTGAACCTGGTTGCTCACATCTGGATTAACAAACCGCAAAGCAATCATGCGTGTCTTTCCATCAATATCTGCCATGCGCACTGTTCCCGAACGGATAAAAGCACCAAGTGGGTTCAGCTTCGTGCCCCTAAGAGTTAAAAGGGTTCCGCTACCATTTACTCCTTCGGGATGTATTATTCCAACGCGCGCCCGGCCTTTTTGTCCAAAATTGGAAGAAACAAGCCCCCCGTGTACAAACCCTCCCAAATCTACACCCGTAACTTTGAATGAATCAGGATCATAGGTCA
>RFGJ01000342.1 GCA_003696665.1 Gammaproteobacteria bacterium
GCCAACCCATTCGGTGCAATCGTACGCAGCCAATGGATTGAGGCTATCCAAAGAACAAGATTAAACATCAAACTGCCAAGAATTTGTGGCAATAGCATCGTCGTCGCAATGGAGGCACGCCCAAACCAGACAAGCCCGAACGCAAGTGATAGCGACAAGGCATAGCGCTTCATAATATCGCGCGTCGCCTTGCGCATTTCTCGACTCCAACGGAAATGTCGATGACCCACGCCGTCGTCTATCGACAACACGCGGAAAAATTCTAAGACAAATCCGGTCAACCCAGTCATCCCCACAGCCATGGCCAATGCGCGTGTTTCATGCCCACCAGCAAGCGCAAGAATACCCCCGAGCAGCATAAACAAGCCAGGCCAACGCAATGCAAGCAACACTGATGCGGCCAAGGACTTCCACGTCAATCCCATCCGATCGGTGCGAATTTTTCTGGCCAAACGTCCGTAGTCCGATAACTTTGCCTGAAGTGTTGAATGCTGCAATATCAGTAGGACTTGTAAAAGAAGCAACAACGCACCAACGGCGATCTGCCACAACTTGATTCGGTGGCTGACGAAATTCGGAAGTATGTCATTTTGCAGCGCATCCGAAACCGCTTTCCATGCTTCGACACTAAAGACACTGGTAAAGTCATTAATGCGGCGCCACAAAAGGGCTCGGTTTGCGTAATCCCTAGCTTGCTGACTCAACGCGACCAGCCGACCTTCCGCCTCCATCGCCTGACGAATCTCTGTGATCAGTTTTGACAGGTTTTTTGCCAATCGAGACTGAACTTCAAGTGCCTCTGGAGACTGAGGAACATCGTCCATGGCAAGCTGCAATTGCAAATGACGTTCAGCCGTTTCCTGCAACAGTTTTGACAACTGCCCGCTCGGCACCATGTCTTCCGGGACTTCTTGCAGCCACTGCCTCAGCATGCGTGTAATTGCGGCCGATTCCGGCGCCGCTTCCATATATTGCTTCAGACGTTGAAAGGCGGCGTTCTTTTTCTCATAGGCCTCGATAATGCGGGCACGATAGGCCGAGATTTCGTTAATTTTTCGCAAAACACTGGCGATCTCGGTCTCGATTTCCGCCGACGCACTTGGTGTTTTGCTATCAGACAAGCTCTGGGCGCTGAGTTCCCGACGTCTTCTTAGCTCATTGGCCACCTGCGCCTGCTCGGCACGGATACGATCAAGTTGTCGCTCGGCATTTTCTTTCTGCAACTGTGCCCATTTGAATAACTTGTCGGCATTTGCCAGTCGCAATTTCAATAACTTTGACTCTGTCAGCAACAGTTGCTTGCGCGCATGCTTTAACAAAATCGTCGCGTCATCCGCGCGCAGTAAGGGGGCATTCATTGGCGGCAAAGGCGGCAGTGCCGCCAATTTTTCCAGTTCTTGACGCACCTGATTGAGTCTTTCAACGAGATTCCGCCCGCCGCCGCTCCATTCCGCCACCTCAGCATTCAGCCCCAGCACTTTGTCCTGCCACTCCTGTCGAGCTTGCTCCAGTGTTTGCTCGATTTGCTCAAGCTCCGACTGGGGTGCGGAAGTCATGCTGACGCCTTTCAATAAAGAGCGGTGTGTCTCAAGTTGCTTACGGAGCTCTGCTTCACTCGTTTGAAGCAGTTGCTGCAAGCGTTTATATTCGCCGCTAAGGTATTCCTCTCGGTTTAACAGCGTCAGCGTTTCATCAAGAATTCTCAGAACATCATTTTTTTCATTCGCGTCAGCAAACCCCGTTTCTTCTGTGTGTTTGCGTACCTGTTGCACTTTAGCGACCGTCACGTCTTGCGACTCAGCCGCATATAGATTGATCGACACCACCAAAATTAGCGCAGAAAATAAGGCGCGCACCATTCCTGTATCCTGTCATGCTGCATTTTCACTAGCATAGCAAACAATCTGGCATGAGCAGGAAATTTCTGGCGCGGGGGAGGGCGGTTGGGCGGTTAGGGGCGATGCCTCATCGCCCCAAAATCACGCCTCAAACGGATGCCTTAACACGATGGTTTCGTTTCGATCGGGGCCTGTTGAAATGATGTCGATCGGGACACCCACCACTTCCTCAACCTTGCGGATGTAGGCGCGAGCATTTTCCGGGAGCTCGTCTAGTGATTTGGCGCCGACAGTAGAGGTCTGCCAGCCGGGCATTTCAATGTATTGCGGCTCAAGATGACGAAATGCGTCTGCACCAACCGGTGGCACATCTAGGTCGCCTCGTTGCGGGCAACGGTAAGCAACACAAATTTTGACACGCTCCAAACCATCTAGTACGTCTAATTTTGTCAGACAGAGTCCAGACACGCTATTAATGGTGAC
>RFGJ01000343.1 GCA_003696665.1 Gammaproteobacteria bacterium
AGTTTACGAAGGTATGATTATTGGCATTCACAGTCGAAGCAACGATCTTGTGGTCAACCCACTTAAAGCGAAACAATTGACCAATATTCGTGCTGCCGGTAGTGATGAAAACATCTTGTTGACCCCACCGATTCGGCTGTCGCTTGAAGCGGCCTTAGAGTTTATCGACGACGATGAGCTGGTGGAGGTGACGCCGAAGTCGATCCGGTTAAGGAAAAAGCTCCTCAAAGAACATGAAAGAAAACGCGCATCGCGTCAAAAAAGCTAACCCAGGAGTGGGCCGCTCCATGGCCCATGTCATCATCCACTTTGCAGGTTGGAGATTGACGTCCTAAGTTTACGCAATCAGCTTTTGCGCAATCTTTCCTTTTTTTCCTATTTTTTTGTAAGAGATCGTCCATTATTTTTTCCGTTTAGTGTTTTATACTTGGAAGTCCGGGGCCTAAGGCAGGTTGATACATGCACATTCTTTACCCAGAAATCCGTCCGGAAATCGAACACACCATCACCACACCCGATGGCCAGTCATTGTTTGTCGAAGTCTGCGGTTCGTCCGATGGCATTCCGGTGGTCGTGTTGCACGAGGGCCCTGGGCTGGGTTGTGAGCCGTGGCACAGACAATTTTTTGACCCTCAAGAATACCGGATCATATTGTTCGACCAACGCGGGTGTGGACGATCAAGCCCTTTTGCCGAAATCCAGTATCAATCCATCGACCACCAACTCCAAGATCTTGAAACCATTCGACAGGCGCTAGGTATAGAAAAATGGCTATTGTTTGGCTGTGACTGGGGTGCGCTACTCGCGCTCTTCTACATCGAGGCGTTTTCAGAACATGCGCTCGGTTTTATCGGCGTTGGCATGAGTCTTGCGAATGACACCGAATGTGCCTGGCGTTACCAAAAAGGCGCGAACTTGTTCTTTCCCGATTATTGGGAAGCCTTCCTGCGAGGTCTGTCGACGGAGACAGACCCATTGGTGGCGTTGCAACAACGCCTCGAGGGCCGTGACGAAATTGCTCGCATGAGTGCCGCCAAGGCTTGGGCGTTATGGCACGGTCGGCTCGCCACGCGCCATAGTGATATTTCGGTCATTGAATGGATGGCAGATCCTCACCGGGCGATTGCTTTTGCCACACTATGCGCACATTACTATCAACCGGACAATCGCCCAACAAATGAGCAAATTCTCAAAGCAGCAGAGGCACTGCGACGCCTTGCGTGCTGTACGTTGATTCACGGTCGTTTTGACATGTTGTCGCCACTGGCCAATGTGTGGCGCATCATTGAACAAGCCCCCAATGTTCACCTTGATATTGTGCGGGACGCTGGCCATGCGGCGATTGAGACTGCCATGGTTGACGCCATTGTGCGCACAACACATACCTTTGCCAGAAGACTGAGATCGAAACCATGATCGGGCTGATTCAACGTGTTCGCTCAGCGCATGTCGATATTGACAATCAAACGGTTGGCCGTATTGGGCGCGGCATATTGGCGCTGATCGGTGTTCAACCGCATGACACGACACAGAATGCTGTGCGCCTTCTGGAGCGCATGCTCAATTACCGTATCTTTCCCGATGACGAAGGGAAAATGAATTTGAGTCTGCGCGACATTAACGGTGGATTACTATTGGTGCCACAGTTTACTCTGGCTGCCGATACGCGCAAAGGTAACCGCCCGAGTTTCACTTCAGCCGCGCCGCCGGCACAAGGCCAGAAGCTATTCGCCTTTTTGTGCGAGTACGCCCACGAACAATGGCCGCACATGGCGCAGGGGCAATTTGGCGCCGATATGCAGGTCAGCCTCGTCAATGACGGGCCCGTGACCTTCTGGCTGGAAGTGCCACCAAGCCGTACTTAGCCGGACAGCCCGCCAACGGCGCACAGGATGCGTGCACTTGTCTGCCCGGCGCGTTCCTTCATCGCGCCAGGCTCCTGTATCAGCTGTCGATAATACCCCTAGGCGAAA
>RFGJ01000344.1 GCA_003696665.1 Gammaproteobacteria bacterium
CATGGGCAGGAACAATAACCCGAATCCATCTTTTCCAGAATGGGGAGGAATACAGAGCCTGCTGTAACCATGGCCATCGGGGGATGCTTGCTGGATTCTCCTTTGGCAAGGAAAGATCTTCTGCCTCAATGCCAATGAATTCAGCAATGGCCTCCAGCACCTCGCGGGTTTGATCATTTCCAGCCACCAAGGACTCAAACTTCAGGAACAGGCATTGGTTCCGACGAAAATATTTCAGATATCGCCGAACCTGCTCACAATAACGGCTTCGTTTCATGTATCCAATGATACTGCTTAGCTCAGGATGCTCGCGCAGACGCTTTTCCTCATGGATCAAGGCCTCGCAAAACCCCAACGTTTCCAAACCTTTCCGACATGACATCAGATATTGGGAATAGGCCCGCTGAACCGGTTCACGAAAGATGAAGATCAGCCGAATGTCCGGCAACATCCCGTGAATCCTTTCCGCAGCCACCGGACTGAAAAGGTATTCCGGGGAAACCTCCCCCAGAACGGCCTTTGAATCACAATGATTGAAACGAGAACAATACCACTCGATGCCACGCTTGAATCGAGCATCATCGGAAAAAAAATTTGTCTCTTTGTCTCGTGGCATACAAACCCCGGGCAAACGATCGAGCCAGACATGCAATGAAGTTGTTCCAGCCTTCTGCGCTCCAACGACGATAAAGCCTGGCAACCGGCCGGATCGATTCATGAAGCTCCTCCGAGACGAAAAAATGGCTTGGCTGGCCAAGGACACACTCCAAGTAGAACCCACACCTCGCGTAAGCACAGAAGGTTCATAGAAGCCATCCCAATCGTGGCAGACATAGCTGCGCCCACAAACCCAAAGGATGGAATCAGGGCCAGCCCCGAAACCAGAGCCAGAATGGCAGATTGCATCACACGATTACGCAGAGGGATTTCATGACCGCTCATCTGCAGAAGAAGGACAACCGGACCGGAAATGACATTCATTATTTGCCCAGTGGCCAGAATCATCAATGTACTCGAAGCAGCGATGAAGGATTCACCAAACAGGCCCAGCAAGGTGTCGGGAAAAAGAAAAAGCCCCAGAAGAATGGGAGAGCATAGCAGGCCCGTAAGAAGAATGGCCCGGTTGACTAGGGACTCCAAAGCATCGGTTTTTCCATCTCTGCACAGAGAAGCCAAAGGAGGCGCCAGCAAGCCGTTAACGGCCAACACAACAAAGTTCACCAGCAAGGCCAGCCGCAACGCAGCGGCATACATGGCCACATCCTCCGGGGAATGGAACACTCCAAGCAAAAGAGTTTCAATGAAACTCATGGCTATGGTCATAATGCTAACCCAAGCCAGAGGAGTTGCCTTCTTGAGCCTATCCAAGATAAGCGAGAACCCTTCAAGGTTGAAATCAAATCCGGCCCTGCGATGCCAGAACCAAATTGCTACCATGACGCCAACATAGCAGGCCAGCACATAGCTCCATACAACCAGCACCCCATCTTTCCAGTCTGCCATACTTATCAGGGAGACAAAAATAAGACTCAACAGAGGAAGAATGACAACCTGAAAGGCGACATAAACCCTGCTTTCGCCCAAAGCACGAAACCCCTCAGCCAGAACCTGTACATACGTCATTGGAAGAATCGCGATGGAGAAACCCATGAGGTAGGGCATAAGCATCGGCTTGGAAAAAACCACATCGGAAAGCCATGGCGATACCAGCCAGAAAAGAAGCCCGAATACGCTGGACATCAATCCCACAATGATAAGCGTTTCCGTCATGGTCCGCCGCACAGCCAGCCAGTCGCCACAATGAATATCTACAGATACCTGCCGCAGCAAATATTGTCCCATCCCCCAACGTGCAATAGCGGAAGCGATAATACACAGGGAAAACGCGAGAGAATAAAGGCCAAATACACTGGCACCAAAGAACCTGGCCACCAGCACAGTAAACCCGAACTGCAAACAGGCTCCAGCGACACGAAGCCCCAGCCCCACCAGAGCTTCTAGGGTCATCGTCCTTGACTCAATCATCAGGAGATAAAACCGAGAGAGATTGACCGAAGGTATCGCCGAAGCCTGAAACGAAGCGCGTTTAAGAAAAGCTTAAATCCCCACAGCGAAAAAAACGCCTTAGGACTGCACTCCAGAGCAGCCTTAACATGGCTCCAGGCTTCAACCACCCGTCCGGAGCGAAAATGAAGGCGCATGCTGATCATGTGGGCATATGCCAATGACTCTTGCTCGTATTTACGAAGATCTTCGGGAAGGTCGTCGCGTTCAAAAAAATTTCGAATCAGCCGAACGCACTCCTCGGACTTTTCAATGCTGGATGCCGCATAGCTCTGGGAACCTTCATGAACGCGAAACTTGGCCAGAACCTTGGGGATGCGCTTACCATTTCCAACCAGACCAAGCCGAAGCCAAAAGTCAAAGTCCGGCATCTGATGCAGACGAGAATCCCAGCCGCCGGCCTTCTCATAGGCACTGCGTCGAAACAGTGCTCCCGGCCCTGGTGCGACCACCATTCGCACCAGCATATCCCGATAACTGTATTCCGGTGCCGCAACCTTCCGGATATCGCGTCCCGATGAATCAAACAGCAGATAGTCGGGATAGGTAAACACAATCTCTGGATGGTCCAGCAGCATCTGGACCGACTCGGCAACAGCATCCGGGAGCAATGCGTCATCGGCACTGAGATAGCCGAGAACCTCTCCCTTTGCCATGGCCCACCCCTTGTTCAGGGTTGCCGCCTGCCCCATATTTGGATGCGACTCCCAGAAAAAAGAACCTTTCGGATAGGACGAAAGAACATCGCGGGTCTGATCAGTGGATCCGTCATCGAGAACGATCAGTTCGATGTCCGGGTAAGTTTGATTCAGAACACTGTCGATCGCCTCACGCAGAAAATCCCCTGCGTTATAGGCTGGGATAACGATGGAAACGAGCGGGCACTCGGGTGAACCCTTCATTCGCTTGACCCGCCTTCCCCATTGCCATGGATCTCCCGCTTCAGCATCTCGTACTCGGCCTCGATGCGGCGGAAGAACTGCATCGTCACGCGCGCCTTCTCCTCGATGCCGCGCGGCGTCAGAAGATA
>RFGJ01000345.1 GCA_003696665.1 Gammaproteobacteria bacterium
AGAAAGCATGGAACGAACCATGTCTTTCTCAGCCGCTGGAAAAACATCGATAATCCGGTCAATGGTTTTTGCCGCCGATGTGGTATGCAAGGTGCCGAAAACCAGATGCCCGGTTTCTGCCGCGGTCAGCGCGAGCCGAATGGTTTCAAGGTCACGCATTTCCCCGACCAGAATTATGTCTGGGTCCTCACGCAGCGCAGAGCGCAGCGCTTCATTAAAGCCCAAGGTATCACGATGCACCTCGCGTTGGTTCACCAGACATTTTTTACTTTCGTGAACGAACTCGATGGGATCCTCAATGGTCAGAATATGGTCGTACTTATTTTCATTGATATAGTCGATCATCGCCGCAAGAGTGGTACTTTTACCGGAACCTGTCGGTCCTGTCACAAGGACAAGCCCGCGCGGTTTCATGGCAATTTCCTTGAACACCGCTGGCGCACCAAGCTCTTCAAGCGTCAAGACTTGCGATGGAATGGTTCGGAATACGGCGCCTGCTCCACGATTGTGATTAAACGCATTGACACGAAACCGTGCCACACCAGGCAACTCGAAAGAAAAGTCCGTTTCCAGAAACTCCTCATAATCTTTGCGTTGCTTGTCATTCATGATGTCATAGACAAGGCTATGCACCGTCTTATGATCCAGTGGTGGCAAATTGATGCGCCGCACATCGCCATCGACACGGATCATCGGTGGCAGACCAGCCGACAAATGCAAATCTGACGCCTTGTTTTTGACACTAAATGCCAGTAATTCGGTAATATCCATTCGAGCCCCTCTCTGACGATGACTTACCAAGCGTGCACGATATCCATTATGATGTGCACATCAACCAACGCTCACATAAAGATAAACCATTATGGCGACCGTCGCATCCCGCTGGAAGCGAATTCAAGCAGAAATTGAACAAATCGCTTCTAAACCAGTCACCGTCGTTGCGGTGAGCAAGCAACAACCCATCGCAAAAATGCAGGAAGCCTTTGCCGCTGGCCTGCGGCATTTTGGTGAAAGCTATGTACAAGAAGCCTTGTCAAAAATGGCAACATGGCAAGAGCGCACCAACGTTGTATGGCATTTTATCGGTCCCATTCAGAGCAATAAAACCAAACACTTGGCGGAACACTTTGATTGGGTGCAAAGCGTTGATCGCCTCAAGGTTGCGCGACGGCTGAATGACCAACGGCCATCGCATCTGCCGCCACTTAATGTCCTAATCCAGGTGAACATTTCAGGAGAACCTTCAAAATCAGGGGTTCATCCGGACGAGGTGCTGCCACTTGCACAGGCCATTCGCCACTTGCCAAGGCTCTCGCTGCGAGGTCTAATGACAATCCCCTCACCAAATGCACCGATGGATCAGTGGCAATCTATGCTCACACTTTTTCAACAGCTGTCGACGTATGTCAATACGTGCGACACCCTGTCCATGGGCATGTCAAATGACTACGCCACTGCCATCCGGTATGGGGCAACGATGATCCGGTTAGGCACGGCGCTTTTCGGCCCACGATCATCCAATAGGAGCTGAGCAATGGATAAATCCGTCACGTTTATCGGTGCTGGCAACATGGCCCGCGCCCTGATTAACGGCCTCCTCCAACAAGGGGTTGAGGCCAATCGCCTGTCTGTCATTTGTCGAACGCCTCAGAAACACAGTGATTTGCGCGGCCGAGGGATTGAGATCCATCCACCGGGCTCGCCGCCACAAGGTGAGCTGGTCGTTCTGGCCACCAAACCGCAACAGGCTGGTGAAGCACTGGCCCGACTTCGTGGGACACTGGACGGAAAAGTGCTCATCTCTGTGGCCGCTGGCCTCACCACTCGATGGCTGGCGCAAATGTCGGAGTGTCAAAGTGTGATAAGAGCCATGCCGAACACCCCAGCCAGCATTCGACTGGGTATGACTGGTCTATTTGCCAATGAAAGCACACGGCAACGCTTTGGTTATGATGCCGAATGGCTATTCGGCAGTGTCGGCGAATGGCACTGGCTTGATAACGAATCACTCATGGATGCCGTCACGGCCGTCGCAGGCTCGGGACCTGCCTATGTATTCTTGTTGGCTGAAGCCATGACCAAGGCCGCCAGCACGTTAGGTTTCGACCAAGACACGGCTCAACAGATGGTGACGCAGACCATTTTTGGGGCAGCCCATTTGCTCAAACATAGCACGCAATCAGCACAGACGCTTCGCCAACAAGTGACTTCTCCGGGAGGTACCACAGAAGCGGCGATCACCGTACTGCAGGATGGCCGCTTCGAAGCGCTCTTGAAATCTGCCTTGATGGCCGCAGAAAAGAGGGGAAAAGTCTTATCTGAACAAGCCGAGTCCCAACAAGGAGCTGCTGCTTCATGAACATTTTGGCAGACATTACGGAATTGCTAGCCCGCCTACTGCTAAGCGTATTTTTTGTGCGTTTCTGGGCGCAATGGGCGCATGTGGATTTTTATAACCCCTTGGCACAATTCGTTTACCGTTTTACACACCCCGTGTGCCAACCTTTGCGGCGAATCTTGCCGAAACACAGACATTATGACTGGGCTAGCTTGATGGTTAGCTTTACCATCGCCCTCATCGCACAGCTTGCCATCGTCGCGATGTATCCTCTGACGCCATCAGGGCCGGTAATTTTCAAATTGGCGCTCGTGCTGTTTCTGCATAGCGTGTTTAATTTGCTGTTCTGGATTGTTCTGATCCAAGCCATCGCCAGTTTTATCGCACCACCTCAGCAAAATCCTGCGTTGACCTTTTTATACCAATTAACCGCGCCCTTGCTCCGCCCAATACAGCGCCTATTGCCAGCGACTGGCGGCCTTGATTTTTCGCCAATGGTGTTGATGTTTCTCGTCTATCTCGCCATGCGGCTGGTCACGGGTTGGCTACTCTGAACAAAAGCAATGCGTGGTTTTCAAAATCGCAGCTTTGCTGGTATGATCGCGGCCTTCTTGCCGGAACGTAACCGGAGATTCAGGTTGTGAATCATAAACCAGAGAGTTCTGTGTTGGAGACACTGAAATTGCTTTTGGCAGAGGTATTGTCCCTGCCTGAGGAACAGGTCTCCGCCATGCAATCGGACACCCCGCTGTTCGGCGCCCTGCCGGAACTGGACTCTATGGCAGTCGTCGCACTGCTGACCGCTATTGAACACCAATTTGGTATCACTGTTGACGATGCCGAAATTACGGCTGAAACTTTCGAGACGCTAGGAAGCCTCGCCAAATTTATTGAAACACAAACCGCATAACCACTCCACGCGCTCTAGCCGCGGCAACAATGGTCGTTTTCCCCGAATGATGGTGAAAACGACCATCCGTCTTCCTGAAAGTGTCTGACTGAGGCTGTCTTGCCGCTGGCACAGTTCTTGTAGATAGGTTGACGCCAACAATCTGGACAACACGAAAGGAGCGCAACAACCATGAAGACACTTCATCGCACATTACTGGCTTCGTCAGTGGCTTTGGCCATCGCAGGTGGCATTATGCAGGCCTCCATGGCCAACGAAGCGCCCGTCGCCTACAACACCATCAACGACAACCTGTTGATCAGCCAAAATCAAAAAGCACGCCATATCAATACGGTGAACGGGGATGTGCGCGTGCAAACAGGCGCACACGTCGAGCATATTAACACCGTCAGTGGCGATCTATGGCTCGAACCGAACGTACGCGTAGAGGCACTTCACACGGTCAATGGAGATGTTTTTGTGGATAGATCCGTCAATATTGGCCAAATCGATACCGTGAACGGCGATCTGGATATTCGGCAAGACAGTGGCATCAAGAGGCTTCATTCGGTCAACGGGGATCTTCAAGCCAATGCCGCTCGATTTGGCCAAATTGATACAGTCAACGGCGATATCTTGCTGAAAAACGCCACGGTCACAGGCGACATCACAACGTTCTCCGGGGGCATCAAACTGACCGGAACCACCCGAATTGACGGTTCGATTGTGTACGAAAAGCCGAAGAACTGGCGAAAGTCGGATAAAGACATCACCCTGTCCATCGGGCCGCATGTGGTGGTCAAAGGGAAGATCGTGCTGCACCACCCCGTACGCCTAGACATTCATCCGGATGCCAAAACGGGGCAAATCGTCAAGACCTACCAATAATTCACGCTGGGGTGGCGTTCACGAGCGCCACCCCCTTGTGCGTGATAAGCCAATCCTGAACTTCTGGCCCCTCTCCGCGAAAAACCACGCGATGCGATTTCCCCGCCAACTGATAGTCATACATTCGGTCGTAATACCCTTCCAGAAGCGGGCGAATCCATGTTTCGTGTACCG
>RFGJ01000346.1 GCA_003696665.1 Gammaproteobacteria bacterium
CGCCGGGACATGGTCGCACACGTCCCGGCGGCAAACCACGCGGTCGCGGCGCGTGGGGAATTGGTATCTTATCCTATTTGCGCCGCAGTCGCAACTCGCTGACGGCGTTTTTTTATTGAGGAGGAGACATGCCGCTATTTCGCCTTCTGGAAGATGAGGTGGTGCAACAACTGCCATCATCCACCGCACAACGCGAACGGAATTTACAAAGGCTGATTGAACGCAATCTCGAGAAGGTCTTAGGGGTGCGTTTTATCGCATCGGAATTCACAACGGGCGACCGCCAACGCGGCAGGATTGACACGTTAGGCCTGGACGAAAACGGGACGCCAACCATCATTGAATACAAGAAAACCAGCAAAGATACGGTCATCAACCAGGGATTGTTCTACCTGGACTGGCTGATTGACCATAAAGGGGACTTCACTTTGGCGGCTCAAGAAGTGTTGGGAGCAGAGGTTGAGATTGACTGGAGCAATCCGCGCCTGATCTTGATTGCTGAAAGTTTCAGCGAGTACGACAAGTATGCCGTCAACCGCATCGGCGCCAACATTGAGTTGTGGGTTTACCGTCTGTACGGAGATGATTTGCTTTACCTGGAGCAAATCTACGCGGCGGCATTCCCTGTGCCTCGTCGCAGTGAAACAGGACCGACGGCATCTGTGGAAGATGAAACTCCACCGGTGGTATACAACGTGGAAGACCACTTAAGCGGCAAACCGGCGGGAATTGTAGCGCTTTTTGAGCAATTACGCGAGCGCGTTCTGGCGCTGGGTGAGGATGTGATAGAGAAGGCAACCAAAAACTATGTGGCCTATAAGCACGGCACGAATTTTTGCGAGGTCTGGATTCAGGTGCGGCAACTGAAAATCTGGCTGGACATTTCCCCGGATGAAATTCAAGACCCGCTGGGACTGGGGCGCGATGTGCGCGGCATTGGCCATTGGGGAACAGGTGATGTAGAAGTGGCTTTTAGCAACCCGGAGCAACTGGACGCCGTAATGGCGCTCATCGAACAATCCTACCAGCAAACGGTGTGAAGCGCTGCATGGAAGTAAATGATGGCATACAACGGCAGAGATGAGGCCACCACTCGCAAAGAGTTAATCGACCACCAGTTACGTCTGGCTGGTTGGGATGTTGCTAACCCTTCGATGGTGGAAATCGAACTGGGGTTGAAGTATGGTGCGGCTGCCTCGGATGGAATTCGGGATCGCTCGAAGGAAAGCGAGTTTCTCGATTACGCTTTGCTGGACAGCACCGCCATCCCCCTGGCGGTGGTAGAAGCCAAACGCGAAGGGCGCGACGCACTCGCTGGAAAGCGCCAGGCGGAGGACTACGCTCAGGGCATTCAGCAGGTACACAAACGCACTCCCTTTATTTTCCTCACCAATGGTCACGAAATCTGGTTCTACGAATGGGGCTACGCGCCGCCACGCAAGGTCAGCGGTTTCTTCAACCGCAATGACCTGGAACGCCTGCGCTTCCAGCGGGAAAACCGCACCGTGATTTCCAACCAGGTTCCCAAGCGCTCCATCGTTGACCGCCCTTATCAGATCGAAGCCGTCAAGCGGGTGGCCGAAGGGCTGGAGCA
>RFGJ01000347.1 GCA_003696665.1 Gammaproteobacteria bacterium
AGCGTCCTGATTGATATCCAACACGAAAACTTTGCCATTTGCGCGCGCAATGGTCTCAACAACGCCGCGTCCAAGACCGGATGCGCCACCGGTCACAACGGCTTTGACACGTGCAAAATCCATCTTTTTTGGCCTCGAATTATAAAACTTGGGAGAGCATTCTATATTCTCGCTTTTATGATGTCAGTCGATATTTTTAAACATTTGTTTGAAAATTGGCAAAACGGCGTTATTATCAGGCAAGTGCTCCATTCAATCGCCGAGGTGTCTGATGGCTGAGACAACATCACGCGGAAAGAAAACAACACAAACAAGTACGTCAAAGACGGCGACAAAAACATCTCGAACGAAGTCGCCTACGCGCCGGACAAGCACAAAATCGAGCCGAATTGCGGTTGTGGCTGGCCTGCGAACACCTTTTGCACGGCAGTTGACAGCTTATGCTGATTTGGACGTTGTGGCATTAGGGCGGCTGGTCGTGAACGAGTTGGTGAAGCGGTTTGAATTGCCGTTAGCCGAAATTGAGCAACTTGTGTTTGGTTCGGTGTTAGCGTTGCCACAGGCGCCCAATATTGCTCGAGAAATCGTGCTTGGTTTGGGGCTGCCTGACCATATTGATGCCTATTCGGTATCGCGTGCCTGTGCCACTAGTTACCAGAGCGTTGCGAATGTGTTCGATGCGATTACCTTAGGGCATATTAAGGCCGGCATTGCGGGTGGCGCAGATTCGTCTTCCTATGTGCCGATTCAAACGACGCCGGAACTTATGAAAATATTGGTCAGATTGCCGAAGGCAAAATCCATCGCAGATCGCCTGAAATTACTGTTCAAGGTGCGGTTGCGCCACTTAAAACCGGTGCCGCCGGCGGTCAAAGAGTTTTCGACGCAAATGACCATGGGAGAAGCGGCAGAACAAATGGCGAGAGACCATGGCATTTCGCGTAAAGATCAGGATGATTTTGCGCATCGCTCCCATACACTCGCCGCCAAAGCATGGCAAGAAGGCTGGCTGCGCGATGAGGTGATGATTGCGCATGTGCCGCCGTATCAGCAGTCATTTGAAGTTGATAATAATGTTCGTTTTGACAGCCGGCGCGAAAATTATGATCGGCTCAAACCAGTATTCGACCGAAAATACGGCACAGTCACGGCGGCAAATAGCACGCCGCTGACCGACGGCGCGTCGGCTGTGGTCTTGATGCGTGAAGATGTGGCCAAGGCACTGGGTTATACACCACTGGGTTTTATCAAGGGCTATGCCTTTGCCGCCATTGATGCCACGCGTGATATGCTGATGGGGCCCAGTTATGCGACACCGAAGGTGCTCGACGCCCTTAAACTCAAATTGAAAGATCTGGATCTCATCGACATGCATGAAGCCTTCGCGGCGCAAACCCTGTGCAACATTCAAGCGTTTGGGTCTAAACAGTTCGCTCAGGAAAAGCTTGGACGCCGATCGGCCATTGGCGAAATTGATATGGCGCGTTTTAACGTGCTTGGGGGTTCGATTGCCTATGGCCATCCGTTCGCCGCAACTGGCACGCGGCAAATTGTGCAGACTATGCGAGAACTCAAACGCAGGGGCGGTGGCCTTGGCCTTGTGACAGCCTGTGCTGCCGGTGGTTTGGGCGCGGCCATGATTGTGGAGGTAGAATAATGAGCGAACAGCAATCAGCATTTCGACTTGATATCCAAGATGGCATTGCCATCGTCACGATTGATGTGCCCGGGGAGGCTCAGAATACCTTAAAACTTGAATTTGCCGAGCAAATTGAATCGGTGATTGGGTCCATTGAGCAATCGGATGACGTGATTGGCGTCATTGTGACCAGTGGTAAGGAGAATGGCTTCGTCGCTGGCGCAGACATTCGTATGTTGCAGGCGGCGAAAACCGCCGCAGACGCCGAACATATTTCCAAAATGGCACAAGCGGCCTTCAAACGCCTTGAGGCGTTGCCAGTCCCAGTGGTGGCGGCGATTCATGGCCCCTGTCTTGGCGGTGGTTACGAACTGGCGCTCGCCTGCCATGGGCGTGTCGCAACGGACGACCGGAGCACAAAGATAGGCTTGCCAGAGGTACAACTGGGTGTGTTGCCAGCCGGTGGTGGCACCCAACGATTGCCGAGATTGGTTGGCATTGAACGCGCACTGACGTTGATGCTCACCGGACAACAGCTGGACGCACGACGGGCAAAAAAATATGGATTGATAGATGAAGTCGTGCCGCGCGCCAACCTGATGAAAGCGGCGCGCGCCCTGATTGATTCACTGCGGGCGGGTAAGCTGACCCGAAAGACACCTACGCTGAGTTTTGGGGGGATCAAACGACTGCTACTTGAAGATAACCCGCTTGGTCGCCAAGTGCTGTTTGATCAGGTGCGCAAACAAACACGCCGCAAGACAAAAGGGCATTATCCCGCGCCAGACGCCATTATCGAAGCCGTTGAAACGGGCATCGAGAAAGGGATGGAGGCTGGTTTTGCGGCGGAAGCACGGTCGTTTGGTGAGCTTGTGGTGTCGAGTGTGGCGCGCCACCTGATGACGTTGTTTTTCGCCACCACTGCCCTGAAAAAGGACACTGGTGTTGACAAAAAAACCACGACTCGGCCGATTGAAAAAGTTGGTGTGCTTGGCGGCGGCTTGATGGGTGCGGGTATCGCATTTGTCACGGCCGCAAAAGCGGGGCTTCCGGTGCGTATCAAAGACCGCGACGAAACCGGTGTTAACCATGCGCTCAACTATAGCTGGCAGCGTTTGTCAAAATGGCGTAAGCAGAAACGGTTGTCGCCACTTGAGTTCAGCCGGACGATGGCGCGTCTCACCGGCTGTACTGACTATTCAGGCTTTGCTGAGGCAGATTTGGTCATTGAGGCGGTATTTGAAGACTTGGATCTGAAACGTCAAATGCTCGCCGACATTGAACAACTGTCGCGCAAAGAAGTAATTTTTGCGAGCAATACCTCATCGATTCCTATAGGCGAAATTGCCGCAGAAGCGAAGCACCCTGAGCGTGTCATTGGGCTGCATTATTTTTCGCCGGTTGAAAAGATGCCTTTGCTCGAAATTGTTAGGACGGATAAAACCGCCGATTGGGTGGTGGCGACCTGTGTGGAATTTGGCAAAAAGCAAGGCAAACATGTCATTGTGGTCAACGATGGCCCCGGATTTTACACCTCGCGCATTCTTGCGCCCTACGTGGCAGAAGCAGGCTATTTGGTTGGAGAAGGCTGTCCAGTAGAAGCAATTGATAAGGCGTTGGAAACCTTTGGGTTCCCAGTGGGGCCCCTGCGACTGTTGGACGAAGTTGGGATTGATGTTGGAACCAAAATTGCGCCCGTGCTTCATCAGGCCTTCGGGGACCGTATGGCCCCACCGCCAGCTTTTGCCAAGTTGATTGAGTCCGGACGAAAAGGCAGAAAAAATGGTCAAGGCTTTTATAAATATGACCAAAATTACCGAGGCAATCGTCCGGTCGACGAGACAATTTATCAAACACTCGGTGTGACACCCAAACAAGTGGATAATCTGAACGAAATCGCGGAGCGATGCGTGCTTTTGATGGTCAACGAAGCGGTCAGGTGTCTTGATGAAGGCATACTGCGCAGTGCCCGCGATGGCGACATTGGTGCCGTGTTCGGGCTCGGTTTCCCGCCGTTCTTAGGTGGCCCGTTCCGTTATGTCGACAATGTTGGCGCTCAAACCATTGTTGATAAACTCCGCCACTATGAGTCAAAGTTTGGCGAACGCTTCACGCCTGCGCCTGGTTTGCTGCGTTTGGCTGAGCAGCAAGGCACATTTTTTAACGATTGACATCGCCAGTTGACTGGTTCATGATGATGCCATGAATACGTTTAACGCTCACATCTGGTTCGCACAATCTTGGTGGTGGCACCGAGATGCGGGTCTTTTTGTGCGTTGACGTAAATTAACGTCGATTTCAGAAGGCCCGCAATCAATATTGCGGGCTTTTTTTTATGGGGTGAGGAAAGCATGACGATACGAAATGCGAAAAACAAATTGTGGTGGTGGCACAGGCGATGGCGGGTTCATCGGCTGCCAGCTGGCTTGTGCTCCGATAAACCCGCTTTATGCGGGTTTTTTATTTTCCAGATAAGGAGGTAATGAATGATCATTGTGTTGAAGCCAAACGCTCTTAAATCCGATGCCAAAAAGATTGTCCAGATCATTGAAAAACAGGGACTGAAACCATTGTATTTGCCGGGCGTCGAACGTGTTGTCATTGGTGCACTCGGTGACGAGCGAAAGCTGTCGTCGATCGATTTCAAGGCCTTTCCATTTGTCGATGACGTGAAACCGGTGCTCACACCCTACAAACAAGTCAGTCGTGAATTTCACCCACACAACACGGAAATCATGCTCGGCTCGCAGGGCATTGGTGGACAAAACATCACCATCATTGCCGGACCCTGTTCCGTCGAAAGTCATGATCAATTGTTAAACACTGTGACGGCGGTCAAAGAGCAGGGGGCGGTGGCATTTCGCGCTGGTGCTTATAAACCACGGACCAGTCCTTACAGCTTTCAGGGACTGGGTGATACGGGCCTTGAGCTTATTGCCGCAGTCCGTGAAGTCACTGGCTTGCCTGCCGTGACGGAAGTGATGTCTGTGGAGCAGCTCGAAAAAAGCCTGAGTGTTGTCGACATGGTCCAGATCGGCGCGCGTAATATGCAAAATTTTGAGTTGCTCAAAGCGGTGGGTGAGATTGATCGACCAGTGCTGCTCAAACGTGGGTTATCCGCCACACTGGAAGAATTCCTGCTCGCTGCTGAATATATCGTCTCGCAGGGCAATCCCAATGTTGTCTTGTGCGAACGCGGGATTCGAACCTTCGAGAAGGCGTACCGGAATGTCTTGGATTTGAACGCGGTTGTCTGGTTAAAACAACGCTCGCACTTACCTGTGTTTGTCGACCCCAGCCATGGTACGGGACGAGCCGATATGGTGACTCCGATGGCGTGTGCGGCTGTGGCCGCAGGGGCGGATGGTTTGTTGATTGAGGTGCACCCTGAGCCATCCAGCGCGCTTTCTGATGCTTCACAACAGCTTTCTTTTGACGTCTTTGCCTCGCTGATGGCGCGTGTCGACGCTGTCGCCAATGCGGTTGGGAGGTCGCGGTGATGGTGAGTATTGGTGTCGAATTACAGCGTCTGCCTGTCCAACTGGACGCTTCTTATCATCCGCTCATGTTGCAGCGATTGGCACAAACGCAGGCGGACGAGGAACGACCGTTTGTTCTGTTGGAAAGTGGCGAGCCTGGCAGCGACCAAAAGCAACAGTCCATGTTGTTTTTCGAACCGGTGCTGAGTGTTCGGTTGACCAATGACGGTTATACCTTGATAGGACACGATCCATTAGGTCGCCAATTGACCGAAAAGCTACGCTTGGTCACCAAACCGGACACAGGAGTTGCCAATGATGTAATCGATGAAGCAGAGCGCCTTGCGCAGTCACCGCTGTTTGGTCCGTTGCGCCGACTGATGCGGTGCTTTCGTGGAAAACAGCAGGATATGAGGCATTGCTACTTTGTTGGCGCATTTGCCTTCGATTTGGCCGCACAGGCCCACCGTATCGCTTTGCCATCTGATAATGACGTGCCTCTGCTGGACTTGACGCTCTATCGCTTTTGTCTTCATGTGAATCATATCGCTGGCCGCGCTGAACTTCGCCAGACAGTTTTGAATTTCGAAAACGAAGGCACCTTCCATCACGGCGATGCGCTTGCCGCCTCGGCTGTCTTGGCGCAGATTCACAATCTGGTTGTGAATGTCCGAGCCAAACAGGCACCAGAAAATGATAAGGCACGCGACTTCACAGCCACACCATCACTGGCCTTGTCAATGGATGACGAGCAGTATGGCCAGATGGTGACTCGAGCCAAAAGGTCTTTGCGCGCGGGCGAGGTGTTTCAAATTGTTTTGGCTCGCGCCTTTGAGACCGAATGTCCAAACCCCTATTTGGCTTATCAACGATTGTGCCAACAAAATCCAAGCCCTTATCAATTCTTTATTCAGCAAGATGGACGTGTGCTATTTGGCGCTTCGCCAGAGCGTGCGCTCAAGGTCGAAATGACATCACAGGGGTGGAAGGCACGGCTTTACCCGATTGCCGGCACGCGCGCCCGGGGCTTGGTGAATGGTGTTCTAGACAGCGAGCTTGACGAACGCCGGGAATGTGCGCTGCGCACAGATGCCAAGGAACAGGCCGAGCACTTGATGCTGGTGGACTTGGCTCGCAATGATCTGGCGCGGGTAGCAAGGGGTTCTAACAGGCGTGTTATCCGATTGCTCGATGTTGATCGCTATTCGAAGGTAATGCACCTGGTCAGTGAGGTCGAAGCCACGCTTGCGCCTCCCTTCGACGCTTTGGCTGCTTTTGAAGCAACCATGCATATGGGCACCTTGATTGGAGCGCCGAAACCGAGAGCCTTGGAATTAATCTACCAATACGAACAGCACTCCCGGGGGTTCTATGGCGGTGCAGTCGGGCACATCAATCTAGCCGGTGAGCTAGACACTGCCATTGTGATTCGTTCGGCTGAAGTCAACCAGGGCAAAGCGCGTGTGATGGCCGGGGCAGGGATCGTGCTTGACTCCGATCCACGCCATGAAGCGGAAGAAACACGCATCAAGGCATCCGCTGTGCTTTCCGCGTTGGGGGTCGCGCTATGAACCATATTCTGCTCATCAACAACAAAGATTCTTTTGTTTTCAACCTAAAAGCTGAATTTGAACGGTTGGGCTGCAACGTCACGGTGGTGGCCAATGATGTGAACGTTCATCACGTGGTGACTTGGCTCCGAACAACTTCAGTCAGCGCGATCGTATATTCACCTGGGCCAGGACGACCGGAACAGAGTGGGTTGACACTGGCACTCATGCGCCAATTTGCCGGGACATATCCAATGTTGGGCGTTTGTTTGGGCATGCAGGCCATGGCGGTGAATTTTGGAGGACTGGTTGGTGCCAGTGGCATGCCTATGCACGGCAAATCAACGCCCATGGTCTGGCGCGCGCATCCGTTTTCAAAACCACTACCGAAAGAAATGCGCGTGGCACGGTATCACTCACTTGTGATCTCCAGAATGCCGCAGGGGTTTCTCGAGATTGCTGAAAGTGACGGATATCCAATGGCGATCATAGATGAACGAAGAAAAATGCTTGGGCTGCAATTTCACCCGGAATCGATTCTGACCGAGCAGGGCACAGCAGTACTTCAACAATTTTTACGTTTTTGGGGAGAGACCAGTCATGAGTAAGATTGAACCATTTGAACGCGTACTGGATGGGCTGCAGCTGTCTTCAAAAGAATGGGAAAGACTCGCCGGCGATGTGCTCAGCGGGAAAATGTCCGACTACCAGATTGCTGCGCTGCTTGGCAGTCTGAGAACGCGCGGTCTTGAACCCTCAACCTTGCAAGCCTTCGTTGAGACGATTTTACGGCATACAACGCCGTCGCAAGACGTGACATTGTCGGTGGCTGATTGCTGTGGCACCGGTGGTGATGGTGCCGGACTTATCAATGTGTCGACGGCAACTGCCTTCGTTGCCGCCACGTTGGGGGTAGTGGTCGGTAAGCATGGTAGTACTGGTGTTTCCAGTCGCTGCGGATCGAGTGATGTCTTAAGGGCATTGGGTGTGACCACAGCGCACACTATTTCTGATGCGCAACAACGGTTACAGAGGCATCAACTGGCCTTTCTGCACGCCCCGGATTTTCATCCCATTTTGGCCAGCGTGGCGCCAATACGCAGAGCGCTGCGCGTCAAAACCATTTTCAATGCCATCGGCCCCTTGGTCAATCCGTTACGCCCTGTCTATCAATTGGTCGGGGTGTATCGAAGCGAACTTATCAAGCCGGTGGCTGAGGTATTGCAAGCGCAAGGCGTGCAGCGGGCGTTGGTGGTGCACGGTGCCGGACTTGATGAACTTAATCCTGTCAAGGCCAATGAGGCTTGTCTGGTCATCGATGGCAAGCTCGAAATGTGCACGATTCGACCAAAGGACGTTGGCTGTCGCGTCTCTTCACTTGAATCCTTAAGCGGCGCAGATGCCAATACGAATGCGCAAATTTTAACGAGTATCTTGCAAGGCAAAGGAACCGCCGCGCAAAAAGCGATGGTGGGGCTCAATGCCGGTGCCTTGTTATGGGTGGCTGGTCGATCGAACAATCTCAAAGAGGGTATACGTGCCGCGATGGATGTGCTTGAGACCGACATGGCGTTTCAAAAGCTTTCTCGAATACAAGAAGATTGCCAGAAGGAAGCAGTGCAATGAGCATTCTAGAAGAGATAGTTCGCCACAAACAGCGAGAGATCGAGTCGATGCCCGAAATGCCGGACGTTCGACCTCGGACTGAGACACGTTCTCTAGCGCGTCGATTGACGTCCCAAAAACCGGCGTTCATTTTGGAGTGCAAAAGTTGTTCACCATCCCGCGGCAATTTGATTGATAACTATTCGCCAAGCCGTCATGCCAGCCAACTTATGCCTTTTGCTGACGCGATTTCGGTGTTAACGGATGCCCGCTTTTTTGGGGGGAGTTTTGACCATATCGCCGAAGTGAGATCTGTTTACGACGGTCCGATCCTAGCTAAGGACTTTTTTATTAGTCGAAAGCAAGTGGCATTGGCGGCACGTTCAGGGGCAGATGCCATTTTGCTCATGCTACGAATACTGGATGATGCAAAGTGGCAAGCCCTACATCGTTATGCAAGGCAATTGGGGATGGAGACGCTGACGGAGGCAGACGATGACGAAACACTGGCACGCGCCATCAAACTTGGCGCACCAATCATTGGGTTAAATAATCGCAACTTCAATGATTTATCTGTCAATTCTAAAAAGTCCCTAAAGTATATCGATCGCATACCCGCAGATCGTGTTGCAGTCGTTGAATCAGGGATACGCGAAGTACACGATTGGCGCCAATATGGTCGGTGTCAGCGGAGACCTGATGCATTTTTGATTGGGACCGCCTTGGCAACAAAGCGCGTTTCCGAAGCGGTTCGTCGTGTTGTGTTTGGCGAGGTGAAGGTTTGTGGTATCAACGAACCGGAAGTTGCGCACCTCGTGTATGCCGCTGGGGCTTCGTGGGGTGGCTTGATTTTCACCGATTCTCCCCGCCAGATCACACCAGAATACGCCACGTGCCTCAAAGAAGATGTGCCAGAGCTGCGCTGGGCCGGAGTTTTCGCACACGCATCCATTGAGCAGGTGGCAAAAGTATCACAAGTGGTGGGACTGGATGCCGTGCAATTGCACGGGGAAACATGGACCGTTGACCGAATCAAACAGCTGCGCGATTGGCTCCCTGAAAGCACGGAAGTTTGGCGCGCACTGCAAATTGATCAGGATGACGTGGCGATGCCCGATATTGCGGCAGACCGGTACCTTATCGAGCCCATCGGAGAAAAACTCGGTGGAAATGGTAGAAGTTTCGACGCGCTGCCAAGGTTGCCCACCAAATCACATCATAAATGGATATTAGCCGGGGGGATTGGGCCCGATAATGTCGTGACGTTCCGCGAGCACTTTCACGGCATGTTAGATGCCAACTCGAAGCTTGAGCACGCGCCAGGCCAAAAGTGCCCAAGCAAGATTCGGGATTTTTTTGACAGACTGACAAGATTTCCAGAGGAGTAGGTCAATGAACAACAGGCTATTCTCGGCTTTTTTTGGTGAATTTGGTGGGCAATTTGTCCCGGAAATTCTCATTCCGGCGTTGCAATCGCTGACCGAGGCGTTTGAACACGCCATCAACGACGCAGATTTCCACTCAGAGCTCAATCAGTTATTGACGCATTATGCCGGAAGACCAACCCCGTTATATGAATGCCAATCGTTTGGGCGAACGCGAGGCAACCGGGTCTTTCTCAAACGCGAAGACTTGCTTCACGGCGGCGCACACAAGACTAATCAAGTGCTGGCCCAAGCGTTATTAGCCAAACGGTTGGGCAAGCAACGCATTATTGCAGAAACCGGCGCCGGGCAGCATGGCGTGGCCGTGGCCATGGTCGCCGCGAAGCTCAAACTCAAGGCTCACATTTATATGGGTCGGCTGGATTATGAGCGTCAGTATGCCAATGTGCAACGTATGAAGTTGCTTGGCGCGAAGGTGTCACCAGTGGGCGGGGACTCTGGCACATTGAAGGAAGCCGTGAATGAAGCACTAAGAGATTGGGCAGGAAGTTATGCCGAGGCGCATTATTTACTTGGCACAGCAGCAGGGCCACACCCGTATCCGGTGATGGTACGAGAGTTTCAAAAAGTGATTGGAATCGAGGCGCGTGCGCAAATACAGGAGCGCATAGGGCGATTACCGGACGTTTGTGTGGCTTGCGTGGGTGGGGGATCGAATGCCATCGGGCTGTTTCATGCTTTTTTAAACGACGACGTCGCGCTTGTCGGCGTAGAGGCCGGTGGGCTTGGTGTGGCGACTGGCAGACATGGTGCAACGATTTGTGCTGGCCAAGTCGGCATTCTTCACGGTGCAAGGACTATGGTCATGAGCAATGCCGACGGCCAGATCCAGCCGTCGCATTCTATTTCCGCCGGTCTTGATTATCCGGCTGTGGGGCCAGAGCACGTTCATTTGGCCGCAACCGGCCGGGCGGACTATGTGTCGGTGACGGATCAAGAGGCCTTGCGGGCATTTTGTTCGGTCTCACAACAAGAAGGGATTATTCCGGCCTTGGAATCCTCGCATGCGCTGGCATGGGTCGAACAACAATGCCAGCAGCAAGAAAACAAAATTTTTCTGGTCAATTTATCTGGCCGAGGTGATAAGGATTTAACCCAAGTATTTACTTTGTTGGAGCGCAAAAGCAATGAATCACCGATATGCTCAGCGATTTGACGAGGCCCGCAAGCGCGGACGTTCGGCACTTATCCCGTTTGCCGTCATCGGACTGAATGGCGATGAAAGTTTTATCCGCTGGATCGACATGCTTATCGACAATGGTGCCGATGCGCTTGAGCTTGGCATTCCGTTTAGCGACCCGGTGGCGGACGGTCCTGTCATTCAAAAAGCCAGTGCACAGGCGCTGGCACAAGGCATCACTATCAGACGCGCCTTTTCGCTCATTGACAAGGTACGCGCCAGACATCCTAGTATACCCATCGGCCTGTTGGTCTATGCCAATCTTGTGGTCGCGGGCGGCATTGATGCGTTCTATCAGAACGCACAAAAAAGTGGCGTTGATTCAGTCCTGATTGCAGACGTGCCTGTGCATATGGGAAAGGCGTTTGAGGCGGCTGCCCAAAAGTTCGGAATTTCACCCATCTACATCGCCACCAGTGACTGTGATTCTGAGCGGCTTAGTGCAATTGGCCACCACTCGAATGCCTTCGTCTATATGGTCAGTCGTCCCGGGGTGACCGGAACGGATCTTCGTCCGGCGCTGTCCCGTTTTGATTTTACGCGGATAAGACGCTATATCGACGTTCCCATTGTCATTGGTTTTGGGATAGACGGTCCTGAGGCCGCTCGACAGGCCGCCGAAATGGGGTTTGATGGCGTTGTGGTGGGCACAGCACTTGTCAAACACCAGTTAGCTGACGATGTGGTCGAGTGCCAAACACTCATGCAAGCACTTGCTCAGGCAGTTGTCAGGTCTCAGCGGGACTGACGCATCACCGAGTAGATGGCACCATTGGCATCGTCGGAGACGAGCAGGGTGCCATTTTTAAGGAACACGACATCGACAGGTCGGCCTCTCACTTGCCCCGATGTGTCGAGGAATCCATCAAGGAACATTGTCTGGCCAATGACGGCATCACCATTTAAGCGCAATGCAACGACACGATAGCCGATCTTTTGGCTCCGGTTCCAGGAGCCGTGTTGAGCGATCAACAAGTCGCCAACCTCGCTTCGCCAATCCTTATCGTGGACAAAGGTCAACCCAAGCGGGGCAACATGGGCTGCAAACTCCCACACAGGAGGATGAATGGTAAGGTCTTTGGGTCGTTGTTTGCCAAAAATGGGATCGATTGTCGAGCGACCATGTAGGTATGGAAAGCCATAGTGCGGAACGCCGCCGGACAGCTCGGATTTCTGCATGGGCAATCGATTGAGTTCATCCGGCGGCAAGTCATCGCCGAGCCAGTCTCGACCATTGTCGGTAAACCACAGAAATTGACGTTTTGGATCCCAAGCCATCCCGACGGCGTTTCGGATGCCCGCCGCAAGCACCTCAAATTGTCTTGTTGCCAAGTGAAACCGAGTCAAAATGCCGAATTGTTCTTCGTCAACTTGGCAGATATTGCATGGAACACCGATGCTTATGATCAAAGATTGCTGGCCATCGCACACCGCATAGCGCCAGCCATGGTGGCGCTTGGCTGGCAGCCCATGATAGATGCGTGTGCCCTGAAATGGCGCTTGAATAGGAAATCGAAGAATGCTTTGGTTGGTGACGACATAAAGCGAAGTGCCGCACACAGCAATGCCATTGGGCATATCCAGATTTTCAGCGACCAACTGCTTGCG
>RFGJ01000348.1 GCA_003696665.1 Gammaproteobacteria bacterium
CTTGCCTGTTCGGCCACATCGGGATGGCGAGGGTCAACAATGGCCGCCGTGTTGGCGCCAGACGGGGTGATTTCTGGTCCTAGATAACCGCCATGGTTTAAGCGCAGCCGCCACTGCTGGTTGCGTACATACACCCCGTCAGGCAGGCCATCGCCGTTGATGTCTTCCAATCGATAATAGCGCTCTGCGCTCTCTTTTAAGCCGCCAATATACAAGTCCTCGGGCAAGCCTGTGCGCGATGCCGGCTGTGCCACATATTGGACACCATTGGCGGTGATCTTTCCTTCGTACAGATGGACATCAATATGTCCTCGTCGCTTGGTGACCGCAAAAAGGTCAATCACACCGTCGCCATTGAAATCCACCAGTTGCCGAACCGCTGACTCAAAAGGCCCCCAGACATCGGCCTGGCCAAGAATGGCGCCAACTATCTCCACCCAATCAGCGGCATAACGATAATCGCGTTCAAAACTAAAAATCGTCTGCGGTGGTGCATACACATGGGTATCTTTGGTCTCCGGTGTGGCCAAATACAACTCAACGTCAAACTGGTACACCTTATCCGATGAACTGCCTATTTGTCGCTCAAGCAAAATATCGTTGCGCCCGTCGCGATTGAAATCGGCCACTTGAATATTGCTCACCGCGCCTTTGATGTTTGTTTTGGTCAAAATAAGTTTTTGACTCTCCGGCGACCACTTGGCGATGGTGACATAATCTGTTGTTGGATCACGGAAAACGATTTCAGAACGGCCATCAAAATCGATGTCATTCATGCCGGACGTCATCACACTCGCGCCAGCGCCCGGCGGTAACTCGACATTATCCGCCAACCGTTTGCCGTCTCGCCCAAGCAATGTGGCGGCATCAGTTTCATTCACCAACACATCACGTGTGCCATCGCCATCAAAATCACCCCGTGGCTGAATGGTGGTCGGATGCACCGCATCGCCCCCTTCGTCGTGCAAAACGACACCTTCAGGCAAGTAGCGTTGTGGCGATGCGTAGGTGGGGGAAGCATCAGACCACTCCAGCGCCGTCGAAGGACGACAGTCATACCCGGCACCATTCCATGCACAATGGGTGATTGCCCGAAGCAAGCTACGGCCAGAAGATTGGCTTAACGCGCCATACTGTAGTCGATACTCATACACCGGCGAATCATTTAACAATGTCCGAATGGCCAGAAGGCGTTTGGTCTGTTTAAACTGTCCGCCATTTTGATAAAGCTCAGAGTAGTCGGTTTGTCCGTTCGCATCTTTGCGATCTTCATAGACAAACACCACTGATTTGTTGGGCGCGAGCGTGTTTGAGCCCGTATAATCAATGCGCACGATGCGATGTTCGCCGGTTGATAAATCGGCATATTGATAACGTACAAAGTTACCGGCCCGGTCTTCAACGCGTGCTACGCCCCAAGAATGGGGGATAGACAGCCCACCACCGACAAATCGGCTGTCTTCGGTTGTACCGTAATATTCGATGGTGCCAGATTTATACTCAACTTTGAATGCCACATCCGGAGCGCCAAGGCTGGCATTCAACTGTGTCACCCGAACATAGGACTCAAGCTCTGTGCGATAGGTTGCCCCAGGTTGGCCATACACACCAGACACCAGCATGAGCCGTTGACCGTTTAAGCACAATCGGTCATGTTCATCCAACTGGACACCACGATAGATGCCATCTTGCGTCCAGGTTTGGGGACAGCGACTGATGGTGCCAAGCCCCGACAGTGAAAAGCCCATGCCAGCTATCCCGTTACCGCTTTGGCTTGAATAAACTAACGCTAATGAGGGTGCCATGCCCGCCACCCCAGGTGGGACGGAAATCGGTATCGAAACGCTTGCCTGGCCACCGCCAACGCCGGCCGACAATGGCAGCTCACCAACGGTCGAATCATGAGTGACCCAGACTGGTTCATGGTATGGTGCGTTTGGCACTTGCGCCAAGTCGCCTTTACGGGCCCAGCGCTCGACCGTATACGCCAGAATCGCCTGCTGGTTTTCGACCCAGTTCGAGCAGCCACTGGCATTACACGCTCTTACGCGATAACGATATCGGCCATTCGCCCCCGTGCGCTCATAGCTTGTGCCAGCGCCTCGATATACGATTTGTGATTTATCTTCCGTCACTTCTTGCAGCTCGTAAGCCACTTCATTGCCCGTGGCTGATGACCACCGGATGACAAAACGGCCGTTGTCTGTTTGGTCAGGATAAGTGGGCAGCCCTGGCGCACTCGGCACATGCAACACTTTTACCGAGAGACTTGATGTCCAAGGGCTGCAGCGGTCAATGTCATTACACGCACGGATGCGATAGCGGTAGGTGCCATCGCCTAGACCGGTGAACTGCGGATGGGTATCGGTCAAGGATGTCACCGTGCCATCGAAGTCGAGCTCAAAATGATCGGCGTAGGCAGGCTTTGACCAACGAATGTCAAAAGTGCCGTCGGCATCTATGCTCGGCCCACTCAAGGTTGGTGCCGCCGGGATATGACGCACTTTCAAGACATCGGTCGTCCCATATTGACTACATGCCCAGTCAAACTCATTACAGGCCTTGACCCGGAAACGATAGTCGCCGTCGGGTAATTGTGTCACTCGGTGGCTTGAGGTGTTGACTGTGCCAATCACCTGCCAGCTTGACGATTGGTATTGCTCCACCTGATAACGCGTCGCTTGCGCATCAGACGCCCAGCGGACAGTGGCGACGCCTGTCGTACTGACAGACTCTACGGTCGGCGCAGGTGTGCGCGGGATATGACGCACCTTTGTCACAGTACCTGCCGCACTCCACGGACCACAGGCCCAATCTTTTTGGTTACACGCCCGAACTCGGTACTGATAATCACCA
>RFGJ01000349.1 GCA_003696665.1 Gammaproteobacteria bacterium
ACCAGTGCTGTAATCCAAGGTCAACGGCGCAGTAGTCGGCCCGGAACGGGTAATCGTGAACGCTGGCGGGTTCACCTGATTGCCCAGTCCTACGGTAGGAATCATGTCAGGACTGGGATTCGGTGAAGGACTGGGATTCGGTGAAGGACTGGGATTCGGTGAAGGACTGGGATTCGGTGAAGGACTGGGATTCGGTGAAGGACTGGGAGTGTAAGCAGGTACAACAAAAGTTGCCTGGGGTTCAGATCCAAGATCGTAACCACTGCCATCCGTCAGGTCGATCGTAATCGTTCGCTCAGGCTTGGAAGTATCACCAGATTGCGGCAGTGCGCGAACGGGAACAAACACTGAGTCCTGTCCAGCCGGAATCGTTGCAGAGCCAGGAAGAGGCACATAATCCTCATTGGGTTCAGCCGTGCCGCCCACAGTATAAGGAACCACTAGAGGCTGGTTGTTGCTTCCACCGGAACGACGAATTGTAAAGCCATCACTATTAGAGCCAGGAGTCAGGACGATAGTTTGTCCACCTCCAGGAATCGACACCGTAGAAGGAGTATTGGCCGGGAGCTTAATTTCAGCCGTGGAGCCAGAAGCGTAACCAGTTCCGGGAGTCGTGGTAAACGTAATGGTTTGCTGAGGCTTTTGAGCGTTACCGGCAGGTGCAGAGACGATAGGAACCTGAGCCGTCTGCTGCCCCGCAGGAATTACGACGCTTCCCGTCGTACCAGAGGGCGCATCATAGTCAACCCCCTCTTGAGCCGTTCCGCCCAACTGATAATTGACAGTTAACGGTTGCGTAGTGCTGCTACCTGGCGGACGAGAAACAACAAAAGAACCTGTCGAACCACGGGGTAGCTCACCACTGCTGGACACCCCACTGGGGGCGACAGGAACAGATTGAGGGCTGTAAGCAGGAATCACCAGCGAGGTTGATCCACCGGGAGTATAGCCGCTGCCCGGCTGGAGGGTTAATGTCAATTGACGCTGAGGAATAGGAGTGTCCCCTGTCGCTTGTGGAGAACTCACAGGAACAGTTGCAGAGGTCGCACCAGCCGGAATCACCACGCTACCACCCTGGTTTCCATTAGGAGCCGTGTAGTCAACCCCTGGTTGGGCCGTTCCGCTAAACGAATAGTTAACGGTTAACGGCTGCGACGTGTCGCCAGAAGGTCGAGTAATCGTGAATCCGCCCGAAGAGCCACGATTCAATGTTCCACTGTTTGAAGATGTCAGCGTCAGGTTTTGATTCAGATTCGCAGGGAACGTAAAATTCAGCGGATTTCCAGAGGACAACACATAGCCATCTGCGGGTTGCGGCGTGATGACCAGCGTTTCTTGCGGCTCATTTGCTCCTGGCTGTGCGGCCGTAATCGACACCACTGCGGACGACTGCCCCGCTGGAATCGTCACAAAATCTGACAACAAACTGTAGTCTGTTCCGTTTGTTGCTGTTCCACCAATGGAATAACGAACAGTCAACGGCTGAGATAGATTAGCCTGATTTGCACGAGTGACACGGAACAACTGTGTTGGCCCGGGCTGAATCGGGGCTGTCTGAATTGGTGCAAACGTGACAGTTGCAATATCAAGCTCTGCAATTCGAGCAACAATCGTTGGGCGGAATGCAGGCTGAAACCGGGGATTAACGGGCGTAGGAGCGGTAATTTCCACCGTCTGCGCTGGAGTGTCCACGTTCTTGAACCGGGGAATAATCGAAGCAAACAAGCGATTTTCACCCACGGGGAACGTCACAGCGGCGGGAAGGCTTGAAATCTCTTGCGCCCCCGACGAAGCGGTTGCACCCGCATAACGAATAATGTAGTCCTGCCCAATCACACCCGTTCCGCCAAGAGTCAGCGAAAATGTGCGCTCAACATTGGTTGGGCCTGTACGAATCACCACAAAGCGGTTAGCTTCGGTACTCAAGGTTGGTTCTTGACCATTTCGAGGCGCGAAGGCTGACGGGTTTGTGACCAGTGTTAGATTCAGCGATCGCTCCCCCGATTCTTGGTTTCCTGGCGGCGTGTACCCAGGTGGGAACCTAAAGTTTCCTGCGCCCAGATCATTCAGTCTTCCAGTGCAAGTGTTAAACGTAGCAACGACCGGAAACGTCCCAGGAGGGATCTCTTCCATGCCACCAACACTGGGCGATCGCATGGCGGCCGCGAGGTTCCCATATAGCACCGAGGATGAGGGTGGGCTGCCCTGTACAGGACATGGTTCAACGTTATAGACAACCGGATTAGAGGAATAAAACCGCGGCTGATTAGACAGCACATCACAGAAAGCATCCAGTCCTACTTCGGAAAAATCTGGTGGCAAGTAATTACTGCAAATCAGGATTCGCATCTGATTTGGAGGTAGATCCAACTGATTCCAGTTCGCAATAGGTGCAGCAACCTGCGCTACCGCCTTAGATGCCAAGACAAGATTGTAGTTTGACCCCAAAAGGAAGCTTGCAAGCAAGAAGAATGCCCCCTTGCTGCGCTTTTTATTAGACCAAGCGTGATTAGTAGACATAATTCAGATCCAGTAGTTCCAGTAGTGCTGAGTAAGTACGCTCTTTTAACTCTGGAGAACGCTTACCTGTCGCGCCCTAGCCCCAGCGCCCGAAGATGCTCGACAACGCGAGAGGGCACTTGAGATTGGCGGATAGCATCGGTATAGGGGGTTCCCGATTGCATCAGGGCGATTAACTGAACCACCTTTGCACGAATCGATGCGGTAAGCATTGAATCCTGGGCAGACTCAGCGCGGGCTAAACCCAGGCTGAGCTGACTCAAGATCTCTTGCTGATAAACAGGTGAAACAGTTTGCACCTGAGAGGATGAAAGGTGGGTCGCTGGAACAATCTGCACGAGGCTAAAAGGGGGTGCGCCTCTGCGAAGTTCCAGATTGAACTGGTAAATCCTGCGCTGCTGAGAAGGGTTTACGGTAACAACTGTCAGATGGACGCTTCGCCCATTGCCAGACACGGCAACAGCAGGAAAATCGATGCGCTCTGATAGCTGGCGGATATGAATAATTGACGCGCCACTGGACTCGCCACAATCCTGATTTCCTCCCGCTTGGGGCAAGCATCCATCGAAGTCGATAACAACCCGTGAGGGGTCATTCAACCAGACTCGCTGCACTACTTCCCCGGTCGGCAAGAAACTCAGGTTTACGCCCTGAGTTGTCCCCAAAGTGATTCGCTGCACTCCAGTCTCATAGGTTCCCTGGGCGGTTTGGGAGCCTACTGATAAAACCGCAGTTTGCGCGATCGCCCGTGGCGGGGACAAACTCAGACTTCCAACTCCGACAAGCAAAAAGGTGGCAAGAATTTGATTTAACCGCATCAGCATCATAAGTAAGACCCAAAAGTAAGACCCAAAACCGAAAGCAAGACCTAAATAAGGCCTAAAACTGACCTAAAACTGAAATGAATTGTTGACAAAAATTTGAACCTCTGTACCCTCGCCAATGCGCCACACAGTCGGCCCACTAGCAGCCCGCTGACTTGCATTGGATGCAGCTTGCTGTATCTGGACTGCAAGGCTGTTCGCAGACCCGCTGGCAAAAGCAGCCAGCGGATTTGGCTCAGAATCAGATGAGGTCGTCGTCACATTCCCGTTGGTTGTTGTGGTTGAGCGCGGCTGGCTAAGGGTTCGCCCAGCCTCACCCAGTCCAGCCAGCACCGAAGAAACCACTGTAGACAGAACTTGATTCCCGCCGTTGCGCCGTCGTGCAACCAGCGCCCCTCCGTTTTCCGCTCGAACCAGGACAGCGCCGCTAGGGAGTGAATATTCTTGGTTGTTGATCAGCACCGACCGAGCCTGAAGCTGCAACGTGCCAGTAGCCGGACTGAAGTTATCCACGGTCACAACTAAAAGCGCATCTTTAGGGATTGCGGCTTGCCGATCAACATCCAATAATGGGCGATCCACCCTAACCAGATATTTCGTAGCATTCGCATCATCAGGGCTAACAGGGGGCTGATCGGCACTGAGAATCACAGCCGAAACGACCTCGCCTACCGTGCTGGTTCCCACCAGGACGGAACCCGGCTGATCTCTCCAGCTAGAAGATGCAGGCGAAAAAGCCGTCGTTGGCGGCGCGGAGGGAGAAGAATCAGCCCAGCCAGTATTTGCAGGGGTGTACTCTGCTGGCTCTTGCCAAGCCATTGAATTCGCTGAATTCGCAGCACTAGCAGCACTCCGACTTATGTCTGGAGACAATGCACCAAAGCTACCTGCACTCGCAGCCAGTTGCCAACGCTCAATCGGGGACATCTGCTGCTCTGGAGACACCTCCGGCATGACGGGCACTGACGGAGGCAGCGGAGGCATTGACAGCCTTGGTGGAAGCGGAGCCGGGGCAGGCACAGAGTTAACCACCGGAGGTGGAGTGGGCGCAGTCGCCGCAGGAGTAGGCGAAGGTTGGGGGTCAGAGTCACCCGACGCAGCAGCACGCCGCCGCGCCAGTTCAAACTCTTCTGCTGTCGTCGCCTGCTCCGAGAAAGCTAAATCAGATTGAATCTTGGCCTTTTCTGGGTCATACCCCTCGCTAACCACATTGCCATCTTCAGCGGTTGCAGCAGGCGACGGCACAGAGGGAATAGTGTTGCGATCGCCCGAAGCAACAGAACTAACACTGAGATAAAACAAACCAGCAATAAGGGCTACAGCAAAGGTTCCAGCCCCAACAAACGCTGCCTTGGTTAGAGGGTTGTTCTTAAAGCCAACCTTGGTTTTCGAGGTTCGAGGATCGACAAACTCCTCCTCTTCTTCCTCTTCTAAATCACCTAAATCACCTTCAAAGCGACCACCTTCGCCGCTCTCCTCCAGCGCATCCAGGTTGTCGCTGTCACCTTCAGACTCACTCTCATCAAGTTCTTGCCCTACTTGGTTGCCAAGGGTTTCAAGAAACTCACTCGTCCCATCATGAGTATCGAAAGAAGTGGAATCAGTGGGGTCGCCCCAGACATCCTCAACGCCTTCGTCCCCTGCTTCATCTTCACCCCCATCCAAGTCCTCATCGTCAACCTGCTGTGCAGCTTGAGCCGATTCAATCCAGGATGCAACCTCTTGATCTAGAGGATCTAGGGGAGTCTCTTCATCTGCACCAAGTTCATCCTCCTCATCATTATCAAGGACGAACCTAGCAAAGTCCATTAGTTCCCCATCCTCTTCACCCGCGAGGATCGAATTAGCAACAACCATGAAAAAACACTCCTGCTTTTCTAATTTTTTTTGCTTCTAATTTTGCTGAGGACGAGTATCAATAAACGTCTCTGTATCAGGCTCCACCTCTGCGCGACTGGGAGACTGAATATTGCGGCGAACGTAATTGCGAATTGCATAAATTTCCAGCCCAGACTGACGAATCTCTGCAATTTGCTTCTCAAGAGGAGATGAAAAATCATAGATAGCTGGAACAGGAACAGACTGAACAAACACCTCTTTGTTGAAGGGTTTTGGCACACCCACAGGATCTCCAGTCTCAAAATCAACCAGGCTGGAAATCACCGTAACCTTCCACTGCCCTTCCGCCACTGGCTCAGGAGCCGAGACATCTTGAACAATCAACACCCGTTGTCGCTCACCGTTTGCCGAGAAAACATCTTGAGGAGTACGCTCAGCCAAGTCACGAAGAAAGGCAGAGCGAAAGTCCTCTGAGATTCCAAAAGCAGCAAGACGAGCCAGGGTTGTGATTTTGGCGCGTCCACCGTCAATAGAAACCTCAATGCCAGGATCGGCAACCAAAACCGAGTCTTCGCCTACAGTCCTGGGCATTTGACCTGATGCTGACATCAGCAGGGTTAACTGGTCTTTGACGAACTTCTGAATAACTGCCGGGGTGCGCTGCCGGGAATCCATCGGTTCAACTGCAATTGTCTTCCCTGCCTCCAGTTGAACCATCGCAGGTGGAGCTTTGTCTTTCAATCCGATAAACGCTCCGAGCAAGCCCAGCAATAGCAGGGTATTAACCCCCTGAAAAACCAGAGAGCCAAGCGTCAGCATTCCCAAAGCGTTTTTCTGCTGCCGTTGTTGTGAGAGTTTTAGGGTCTGCATAGGTTTTGATGAAATAAGTTAACGGCGGGAAAGAATGGCGCGACTGAGCGTAGAAGCACCCCGTCCGGTCGCCCCTACAACACTGGTAGCCGTCGAAGTCAGTGCTTGAAAAATTGCAAATCCCCCGCCAGAGGCGATCGCAAAGGCGAGGATTGGACTGAGAATTCCCAGCAGGATGCCAGTGATAATCGGGTCGATCGTGTCCGGGCCAGACTGAATGCTGACCGTCGCAACAATTCCGGTCATCAAGTTGAGTGACAGCTTGCAGAGTCCCAGCGCTCCAAACCCAGACAACCAGGCAAACATAGGCTTAGAGCCAAAGGGCAAAAGAGACAGCCCAACTGGAATCGGCCCAATCACAGCGGTCAGCAAAAGCGCCACTTCAACCAGCAGTTGAAACGCTGCCTGCATAGCCATCAAAAAGCCTTCTACTAGAACCGAAACTAGCTGAGTAGCCAGGGCATTCACCAGCGGATTAGAACCAGGAGGGGGAGGATTAGATGGGTCTGTCGCCGCGGCTGTAACCTGTTGCTCAATCGAACGAACCCAGTCAGGAGCCGTATCGCCATGCTTCTGCCGGTAAAACGACAAAATCTCCTGGGCACTCTGTCGAGTCAACTCCAGACAGTCTTTCAGTTTCTCTTGATCTGTAATACCGTCACACTGGCTCCGCAGCCCAGTCACAATATTGGTAGCGTCAGTATAGTCAGCCAGGCTTGCAAGATTCGCCTGCAAATCGATCGAGGTGGATAAGAACTGAAGTGACTCAGTATTGTAGTAGTTGATGACATTTCTAATGCCCAATGTTGCCTGAGCTAGATTTTGCCCGCCATTCGCCAAAAGAATTACGACAACTAAAGGGAAAGCGACCTCCGCCAAAACCCAGTCATTCGCACCCTGCATCCATTTCTTAGCAAAGTCCACCACAAAAAAGGCAAGACAAATTACTGCCAAGAGCGACCCTAGATTGGCAACTACTCGGTACACACTTCCTGTCAAACAAGCATCCCAGACGGAATCCCAAGACGCAGAAACTCGCCCGGCAACCTCATCAGCGTTGCGGAGCGCGAACCTTCCCACATTAAGAAAAACTGGCGAATACGTGAACATGATGCAGTTCTATTGCCTTGAACTATTCCGAGAACTATTCCGAGAAGAATTAGAAGAATCAGATGAAGAACCAGATCTATTTGACCCCAAATTCATGCGATATCCTAATCGTGAAATTTGCAAAGCACGATAAAGTTGAGCATTATTTTTGGCAATTTCGATCCGCCGATTTCCTTGCATGGTTTCGTTCATGTCTGCGATATTTTGATTAAGCACTGCAACGCCCGTAGTAACTTGGTTTAGGCGCGACAATTGCCGTCCTTCCAGGCTGACCGAGTATCCTAGCTGACCAGAGATATTGGACAACTGACCCGCTTGCACCGCACTTTGACTTGACAACTGGGTAAGCTGACCCGAAACATTTCCAGCGATTTGATTCAAGTCTTTAATTGCATCTTGAGTAGAAACGCGATTTTGTGACTCTTTAGCAATCTGAGAGGATTGTTGACTCAATTGATCCGATTGCTGTGCAGCCGTAGAGGATTGCGACGACAAGCTGCCAGAGCCTTTCCCCTGTTGGAGAGCCGCTTCCGTCCACTCCTGTAACTGCCGAATCTCGCTAAGCATCTGCTCTTGAGCCTCTTTAGAAAGCGTCCTAGACGCATCTAGCCGAGCCGTTTCGGTATTTAGGGCAGAAAGAGCAAGACTCCTTGCGACAGTCGGATTAACCTGTCCTAGCGAGTTTCGGTCAAACTCCTTGTTTCGATCATTGTCAACAAAAAGTTCCTCAAACAACTCATCTGGATCGGGCAGGTTAAGCACGCCCATCGCATCCCGCACAATTCCAGAAAGCTCCGATTTCCCCTGCCCAATCACCCTGCGAAGTCGTCCAAAAACCTGTTCTCGCAGATTGCGTATCTGAGTAATAAATTCCTCAATTGGAGATAAAAACTCATCAACCTTTTGCCCAAACTCACTCAAACTCTGCCCCAACTCACCCAAATTAAATCCGCCAGTTGTTCCGCCAGTCGTTCCGCCAGTTATTCCGCCAGTTATTCCGCCAGTTGTTCCGCCAGTTGTTCCGCCAGTTGAAGAAGACGACCCAGACCCAGCACCAGTTGTTGCGGCGGCCGCCGTAGAAGCAGTTGTAGAAGCTGCCGCAGAAGCGGCTGACGAATCCGTTGCAGAAGCCAAACTAGGAGCAGACGACAGAGAAGCAGATAGAACAGTCAGCACGCAAACTGCCTGTAATGCAGCTTGACGCTTTGACTTTGAAGATTTTGTTGAAGATTTTGAAAGTTTTTTAGACATATTCAGGCTCCTGAAAAAAGTTCAAACACTAGCAGCAACTTTCCCGCCGAGTGCTGCCGTCTTGGGAATTTGAATCGGTGTGCCATCTCGAAGCGATTGCACCAAAGCACCTGCAAACTCAGAAAGCCCCTGATATGGGTCTTTGTGCGCCTTCATGTAGGCATCTCTGGCTATCTGCTCATGCGGGTTATTGGCAACCGCAGCAAGCTGATAGAAAGAGGGGTAATAGCGGCAATAGGTGTAGTGCCCTTCAGTGTCTAAAAGCCATTGCGAGTACACACCACTAGCCTTTGGGAAAAAGGCTTCTGAGGCATTGCGGCGCACCACTTCCTCTGGATAGCCCATGTACTTCACAAAACTCGGAATCGCACTAGTTTGAATCCGTCCAACCAAGCGAGTCGTTAAGTTTTGAACAATGCGTGAAGCTGACGGGGACTGATAGATGGTATCGGGGTCTTGCCCAGAGATAATTACCCGAACCCCAGCCTTTGCGCCGTTGGCGCAGAGCTTCGCCACCAGCGCGGCGATCTCATTGAACTGGAATAAAATCGGAGCCTCATCAATGAAAAAGATTGAAGCTGGTGAGGACAGCGCCCGACGCAGAGCCGCAGAGTAAGCAGACAGCGCCAAGATTGCAGCATCAGAATCATCTGACAGGTTTCGCAATGCAAACACCAGGAGTCGCGCATCGGTGGGAAAGCTAGAAGGAGCGGAAATCGCCTTACCCACACGAGACGTAATCCAGAATTTTAGCTGTAGTTTGACCTGACCCATCGCTTTAACCACGTCGTCTGACATTTCGGTTAGCTCAAGACGGGAAAGCTCACAAAACGGCAAAAAATCTTTAAGCGTGGGCATTTCCTGCCACTCAGGGGAACCAAACCCGCCACGAATCGCCCGGTCATAGCGCTCCATGATTACCGGGTGATTGAAAAACTGCTCCAGCAGGATCACAATGAGCGATCGCACGGTATTACGGAACATCTGAGACTCCGCACTACCGCCAATCACCATTGTCATCAGCGCTCCCTCTAGAAACGAGAGGTAATCCTGCATCCGTTCCTGCTGCTGGTCTAGCGGAAGCTGGCGCAAATCAGGAATCTCAAAGAGATTATTATTCTCTGTCCCGATATCAAAATATGCACCCATCTTGCCCATGAAGCGGGTGTAGTCCGTGAACGTAGATGTCCCATCAGGTTTGGGAAAGTCTAGAGCAACAATCGGCATCTGATGAGCCAATGCCTGAGTCAATACACCAGACACCAGAACCGATTTACCTGCGCGAGTTGTGGCAAAAATGCCCAGGTTACGATGCTGCTTGAATAAGTCCAGGTAAATCGGAACACCGCCCTCTTCTGACAGCAACTCAAACCCAGAGCGATCGCACTGCCGAGGGCGCACCAAGGACATGAACCCTGGCGCTTCACTGGAGAGATAAACCATTCGACGATTGAACGGCTTGGATAAGATCTGATCCCAGGTGATCGGCAGCGTTTGCAACCAAATTTGCCATGCGTATTCAGTCTCTCGATCAATCCAAGCCGGACGACGAATGCAGGATTGCAGGTAACGACACGCCTCGTCGAGGTCGGCTGGCGTACTGCGGTGAATGGCGATCGCCACGCCAACATTTAGAGGAACAGCCCCCTCGTATAACTGTTCCTGCGCGGCAATCGTTTTCTTAGCCTTAATACTCGCAGCAACATCCACCGACTGTTTAGAGGATGCAAAATCGCTTGCCAAGATATTCTCTTTGGCTACTCGCTGCATCGCAGTTCGTACCAGCGCCTCATTGGCCTTGCTCAATTCACAAAAAATCTCAGTGTCAAACACTTGATCCCGTGACAGCAATTCCCAGAGATACCGAAGCTGAGAGTTGTAGCTAGACCAACCAGAAGGCTTATCCATGAAGGTCATCAGCCCAACGTACTTCCCCTTCACCCGAACCCAAGCGCGATCGGCAACCGGGCAATCACGCTGACTTTCAATCAATAGTGAAGTGGGGTGTAGATCTGAACGAATTTCTTCTGAAATTCCCTCGTCAGTCATCTTGACCAACTGGGGCAACTCAGGCGGAGCCGATTGGTTGAATCGCTTCCAAACCCCTTCCCACAGATCAACCTCAGTCAGGGGGCGAACTTGCAGCCCCATTTTATTGGTCAATAACTGTTCCCAGATTTGAAAACCATCCGTAAAAGCAGAGAAAAACAGTTGCTCGAACCTCAACTGTTGCTCCTCTGCTTCCTGTCCCGTCCACTTATTCCACAAACTTTGAGTCACACCCAAGAGCTTCTCAATTTGATCCGCAGAGCCAACCGCAGACGGTTCAACCGTATAGGTGACGTAAATACGCAGGCTTTTCGGCTTTCTCGCCCCCTGCTTTGTTAGCTCTCGAACACGCTGACGTTCACCCAACATCAGGAATTTCAGTTGAGGGCGATCAGCGAGTGAATACAGCCTAGAAAGCTCATCTTGCCTATCCCTGTCTGACGAAAATGATTCCATGTGAATCGTCATTGTCTCGCCTTCAGGGATATCCTTCAGCCCGGATTCAATCTTTTCAAAAACCTCTTTAGGCTCAGACGCTCTCAGTGTTGAGTGAATACCTTGACAATCAAAACCAAACACGATTTTGAAGTATTCACCCTTCGCACCCTTGCTTAAAACGAGCGCTCCAACACTTCGCCCCCGCATCTGAAACGCAAGAGGAAATTGAAACTGGAGATAGTTCTCGATAGCGGAGTAGCGTGTTTTTTCTACTCCGCTATCGACGACTTGAGAGGGGATGTGATGCTGCAATTTCATTTCAATCTGTTCAATCTGATGTCAATCTAGTGCGCCTTGCCTTCCGTTTAACCTGCTCTCGATTATGCGAGACGCGATCGCGTCTCGCATAATCAAAAATAGATTGATACCGCACTCTACCTCTCGACCAGTTCGGAGTAGAAACAAATTTAGAAAGGAACCTCCAGGGGCGAGAACCAGTAAGAATCCACCAAGTTGAACAACCCCAGAAAATCATCAGAATCGTCCAAATCCAATCAAGCTGCAAAATTTGATTGCAGAGAAAGAAAATAGAAAAACTGATGACAAACCAGGGGATTAAATGCTCTGCTGGAACTGGCCCGAACTTGGGTTGCGACCCCAACATGGGATTGACAGGACGATGCCGGATCTCCTCTCGATCCATTACTGCCCTCCAGTCCCGCCAGCGCCAGCAGTACCACCAGCGCCACCCGCGCCACCTGTTACAATCCCAGCCAAGACATCGCCCATCGTTGCTGCAACCACGATGATCAACGGAGTACGAGCCAGTGTTTGCCAGTCTTCTTGCTGCTGCATCTTTTGAATCACTTGAACTAGATTGATGCCGATATAGATGACAAAAATAGCCCGCAACACGTTAAAGATCAGAGGGATCAAAGAGTTGTTTTGGAGTCCAGGAATCGAGCGCCGCAACCAGCCCTCGGTCTGGTTAAAAAACTGAGCATGAGCAGGCTCCACCAACGCAATAAAGAGAACGGATGTGCAGAAAACACCAATCAGAAAACCCAAAATACGATTGGCATTCCAGCCCCGCGTCTTGCAGTAACGAGCAAATTGTTTCCAGCCACACTTGATTTCCCAGGGAAACACTAGCCCCAAGCCAAGAAAAGAATAAGCTGCCTGGAAATACAGTCCTTGACTTACAGCATTTGCAGTAAACCAAGCCAATCCAATCGCAGAGGCGGCCTTCAGTAGATTGTTTTGATCGCAGACACTTAGATACCTTAGATACATAGATCCCCCAGCGCAAATAACAAGCGCAAAATACAAACACGAACAAGGAGAAGAAAGCCTTTCAGTTACGCATCTTAAAAATGCACAAAACAAAAGAAAACTGTGAAATACTCTGTTTTTTGACCTCTATTAAATGTGCATTCACGCAACCTCAGTAAACAAACCGAGAAGATCTAAATGTACGGTTCAATACGGTACGGTTCAATACAGGCGAGATAGCCGAGTCCCCGGATAGTAATGCTGAAGGATTTGCCAGAAAGAAGCACCACGATTAGCGAGATCCGCCGCACCCTCTTGACTCATTCCATTGCCTCGATGAACGCGATCTACGATGCTTTGGTTCGCGGCATACAGGCTTTCAACGACGCGATCGCCCACGGTCAACACCACGCCCTGTGTTGCTACAACCGCATGGGATGTCGTAGAAAACTCCCGCTCAATGCCGCGATAGGCTTGATGTCGTTCTGTTGCAAACACATCAAACCATTCAGGGTTATGCGGCCGCTGGCGGTGGACTAGCGCATAAGACCGGGCCGCGATCGCCTGGGCCTGCAAAGCGTCCTCATCCCAACTCGGATAAACTTCAGAACCGACAACACTCAACAAGTAAGTTTCTAAATCAACCCAGTTCACTGCTATCAATCCACCCGGTCGAATTGCAACCAACAACCGACCTCGATACCAGCGACCATTAATCGCAAAGACCCCGCCACCTTGAGGCTCGATAAAGAACCCGGCTGGAAGTCTCTGCCCATTCACAAGGATGGAGCTACCGTCGCGCTGAACCAAAATCGACTGAAGCGATGGCAGTGTGGCAAGATGGCGACCATCAAAACCTGTGATCAACGCAGACTCCGACGCTGCAACCGCAAAGCGAGGAACATCAACCTGTAGCGCAACACGCATAACATGAGGACTGCCAAAGCTTGACTGGCTTGACCGTTGTGCAGTTTGATAGCCAGCAGCAGCAGCTTTCAAGTCTTGTGCATATTGCACAATTTGGTTGATATCTGAGGGAACCCATTCGCGCCCGTTCCATTGGCGCAACTCAAAATGCAAATGGGGGCCCGTGCTTAAACCAGTGTTCCCAGATAGAGCGATCATTTCGCCCTGCAACACCTCTTGTCCAGGGCGGACATGGATAGCGCTGAGATGGGCATATAACGACTGAACCGACTGAACCGCACCCCGCTCATGTTGCAGAATCACGGTATAGCCATAACCACGCATCCAGCCTGCAAACTGCACAACGCCAGTCAGCGACGCGAGTACCGGAGTCCCGACAGGCACACCAAAATCAACCCCACTATGCAGCCGCCGTCGTCCGGTAAATGGGTGGATGCGATCGCCATACCATGAGGTGATCCGAACAATATTAGGCAACGGGTACAGCGGATACTGTGCAGAATAAGCCACCGAAGAGTAGGGCAATGTTGACTGTACATAAGCCAAAGCCAACTGTGCAGAACTCGACGCTGTTACAGACGACCTTGCATTGGGCGATCGCCTCGATCGAGTCAAGACTGAAGATGAAGAACTTGAAGAACTAGCCGTCTGTGCCACGCTCCGACCAGACGAGGGCAGAGGCGGAGGCGAAGGACGAACGAACCGGAGAAACTCTTGAGGAACGTACACCCCCGACGATAACTGCACATAGCCGGGAGGGATATCGGAAGCTAAATCAAACTCCCTGCCAAGGCTGCTTCCAAGCGATAGTGCCTGAGCCTGAACCGCTACGCGCACAGGCTCAAAGTTTTTGTTTTTACTGAAATCCGCAGGCGCAGGCACACTAGGCGCAGGCACATTGAAATCTTCAAAATCTTCAGCAGTTTGAGGCAGAGGGGGAGCGGAGGATTCTGCGGGCGCAGGCGAAGGAGAAGGTGCAGGTGTGGCGAGTGCGCCTGCGTCTGCGTTGACAAAGCCTGAGATGTTAGTGGATACAGACCCAGGCGCAGGGTCAGCAGAGCGCTCCGTCTCAGCGACTAAACCATTCTCCAGCGGTTCAACCGAAACAATGCCGTCAGAGCCGCCAGAGAAAGCTGTGCCCTGAGCATCGGGCACAGCATCAGCTTGGTTCTGTCTAGACGCAGCATCAGTAGTAGAAGCTGTTCCGCGAACGCCCCGAAACACGGAAAACTCACTACTGCTACCCGTATCTGCTACCAGCTCCGCCACGCCGTGAGTTACTGGCTCCCGAACTTCGACACGCTCAGGCTTTTTCAGACTTAAAGAGTCCAACTTGTCTCCACTAGAACCGCCAGGAGTAACGGCAGCGTGTTTTTCCAGTGCTGAAAGTGGCAAGACCGCCAAACTTTCTGCACTAGCAATCTCTCCTCCGCCCATTAAAGCGGCGGCCGAGATACACACAGCTACCAATTTCCTGAACAGTCCAAACATGCAGAAGAAAGAAAAGCAAGAAGCCAAAGCGGATCGGACGTAGCAGAAAGCAGTCGCCCATCACATCGTCACCCATTGAAAAAATGCACATTCCCACAAGAATTACGGAAGTATTTCAAGGCGTGTAGTCGCACAAATCTTGACACTGGTAAATACCGAACTGTGCATTAAATCACCGAACTGTCACCGAACTGTGCATTAAATCCAGTACCGGGAACGCTAGAAATGGTAGCAGGTCAAAAGGCGATAAGGCGATCGCCGTACATCAATGCCAAGAGCAAAATTTAAAAACCTCAAAAAAACGACCCCGATTCGCGTCCCGCAAGAGGTCAGCGGACAGACGATACAATTTGCACAAATTATGGACTCAATTGCAGGCCAGGATGGACTGCTAGTAGAGTGCAGAGTAATCAACGTCAAACAAGGACAAGGACAAGGGGCTGAGGAGGCTGTTGTCAAGACGGTCAGATTCAGCCTAAACAGCCTCAACACCCTCGCCGTACCCGCAGAATCGACCCCAGCCCCCACAGTCCTCACTCAACCAGTCGATGAGGCGGCAGTCGATGAGGCAGTCGATAAGGCAATCGATGAGGCAGTCGATGAAGAACATAGCGAGGGCAGATGGGAAGACGAGAAAGACGAGGACGAGGACGAGGACGAGGACGAACTAGAAGTAGAGGAGTTTAGAGCGATCGCGCTGGCAATGGTCACAGGGCTGTCCAACGATTTCGACATGGACGAATGGAATGAGGACGAGGAGGAATACGGCAAACCTAGCAAACTAGAAGGAGACTTCAAGCTAGAAGGAGGCTTCAAGGAAGAACCTGACGAAGAACCTGACGAGCCAAAGGATGACTGCAATCCAAATGACCTCGACGATCTAGACGACTATACGCCCCCAAATGACCTCGACAATGACCTCGACGATGATCTAGACGACTATGCGCCCCATGAACATGAAGAAAACCCAGACCACGCCGAGGACAACAACGTACCCCCATCGCCCTTGAAAGAAGCTGAAAATCTCTACCCGTTCTACCCAGAAAAGGCAGAAAAGGCAGAAGAGGCAGAAGAGACATTCATCCCTTCCAGTAGTCCTGGCGGCTCCTTCAATCTCACACCGGCACTCACACCAGCAGGCTTCGATTCAGAAAAAACGAGAGCCAATTTGATGCTTATGCAAACAGCGACGCAAGCATCCCAAGCACAAGCATCCCAAACAGAAGAAGAAGCTTGCGGCAACACGACAACTTCAGATTCAGAAGATTCAGATTCAGATTCAGAGCCAAAGCCAGAGCCAGCAGCCAGGATGGAGGAGTTTGCTCGGAAGCTATTCAAGCACTGGAGGATGCTGGTTATCAATCGAGGAGACAGGGACTACTGGGGACAGAAAGTTGACCTGGGAGACATCCATAGCTCCGGCTTCAAGTCAACAAACGGAGTCATGTTTCTTTACCAAGTTGGAGTGCTACACGAAGCACGCGCAGGGATAAAACTACCCTGTGGATGCAAGATGGAGCTACACGCCGAGGGAAAAAGCAGCTACAAAATCAGAGGCAAGGAGTACGGATCAATCTCCTTCAGCTTTCCATCTCAGCAGGCAGAGCTAATCGCCTCTGACGAGGAACCAATCGAGGAACCAATAGACAGCGAGAAGCTTAAGCTACCATCGACGACCATCAACACCATTCCCCGGCTAGAGCCAAAACCCAGGCAACAGCAAGACCCTTTACTCCAAAAACTATTCAAGTTTTTTGCCGCCGCCAATTAAAATCTGCTGATTAAAATCTGCTGATTAAAATCTGCTGATTAAAATCTAAAATCTCTAGCGATGAGCGTTGGGCGCGTCAGAGCGCATTGCAGTTGAGATCGTCGAGATCCGATCATAAACGCTGGATAGCCTGGCGAATAGTCTAGATAGTTTCTCAAAATCCCGCCCCTCAATCCTCAGTCTCGATAGCTCAAACTCAACCGACTCCTTGGTTACTGCATCAGCATTTCGCTCCAGCGCGAGAACCTGATACAGTTTGCCATCCTCATTGCCACCCTCATCCTGCTTGCGGTAAATCACAAACATCCCCCGATCCTGCCCCTGCTTCGAGCGCTGAACCAACAGGCGATAATTTTGCCCATCGATAAACGAAACTCGCCGAGAGTTGAGATATCGCCATAGATTCAACACACCAGGCAAAAGCTTTTGGAGCCTCCTAACTTGCTCCAATCGCTGCCTAATATGCTCCCGATCGCGCCATTCAGAAACCAAAACACCTCGCCGCTTGATCCCATTTAGAGAGTAGCGACTCCCCAGCCTGTACCCCGGAACCGTCACACCATCCAGTCCGTAGCTAATCCCCCATGCACCGCTTTTAAGCTGACGCAGATCCACACTTACACCCCTCTCAAGAAGTTTTTCGGCTGCACTGGACAGGGTTAAACTGCCGTCGAGCGCACAGTCGATATGCTCCTGCAACCGGGCGATCGCCGCTCTTTTGCCTGTCACTGGAGTCATTTCTAACTGAGCAATTGTTTCGGCTCTCTCGCCCACTTCCCAGCTAGAGGGAACACGGACTAAATCGAACTCTCGCTCCAGTATCCGAATCAGTTTTTGAGAGCGGTAGCGGTCGAACGAGTCGCTAACCACCTCACCAGACTGAAGATTAATCCGACTGGCAACGATGTGAATATGGTCATGCTGTCGGTCGGTATGGCGGAACACCGAATGAAGATAGCAGGGTAATTCTTCTTCTGTAAATTTTTCAAGCCGCTCATCAAAACGCCGCTCATCATCCAGTAGATCTGGTTCTTTTGCTGAGAGAATCATCCCTGCAATATAGCGGCTGGCGATCGCCGCAAACCGTTCGTCATTCAGCGACTCATCGCGGGATAGAGACAAAGAAATATGGTAGACAGGGTGTTTTATCTCCGGTCTCAGATCCCTGGATGTCAAAAATTCACGGGTCAACCCTGAGAGGTCATAGGCCGCCATGTTGCCCCCAATCATCACGGCTCCAGGCTTGCCGAGAACGTATTGCGTCGTCTTTTTGAAGGACGAATTTTTCATGATTTTACCGATCATCTGATTCTCCACTACTCCCAGAAATCAGTTCAAGACGAACCTGCCGGATCAATTCGCTTAGAGTTTCTAGCTGCTGGCGGCACTCAAACAGCATGGACTTATCAACACCCTCGCCGTGGGCGATCGCACGGTCAATCGCCCTGGTTTGCTGGTTGAGGTTGCCCCCAATGCGGGCAAGCTGAATATACGTCTCTCGGTTCACTTGAGGCACAATAGAGCGAGAGCGAGAGCGAGGCACCGGCAAGCCGAAGATCCGCGCACGGGCATAGCGGGCTTTGGTCGTGCCATGAGAATAAGAAATCTCTTTCAGACGCATCTCCTCACTGGCAGTCAGCCAGATTTTGAGAAGGCGATCGCGCCTCTCCCGTCTCTCCCGTCTCAAAACTGCCGCATATGTAGGTCGAGATGTAGGTCGAGATCGAGATGTGTCCTCATCCTCAAAATCCTCAAAATCTGCAAAATCTGACTCGGTGAACTCAATCAGTTCTCCACCAGGGGCGATCGCCGCCCTAACCTCTTTAAGCAAGTTCTCTAAATCCTGGAGATTCACGCAGTCAAGTCAAAAAGTCAACAATTGGGAAGTCAACAATTGGGCCCTCTCCCATAGCTTGCCAGTCCAGTTACAAGGCTGGAAGCGGAAAAAACACGGTTTTTGCGCCTGGACGTAGCCGAGCCGAGGCAGAGAGTGATAAATGGGCACACTTTCTACGTAACACGTAGCACTGCGGTTTCCGCCCAGTTTGCAAACTGAGTAAATTGGACGCAGCCAGAAAACAAGAATCCACGTCGCCACCATGCCACGCATCACAAATCAGACGGTTACAGAGCGAGACTTACAGGAGATTCAAAATCGCTTTCAGGAGATGGCCAAAAAGCCAAAACGGATAAAGCTGCAAGAGGCTCTAATCCGTCTAGCGCCAGCGATCAAGGCGATGATTTTGCAGGGGTACTCTCTGCGCGATGTCTGCGGAGTAATGGAGGAATACGGCATCAGAATCAGCGAGGCTACGCTGAAAAAGATGCTTGAATCGGAATCAGCAAAATCGGAATCAGCAAAACCAGAAAAGCCAGAAACAGAAGCCAAAACAGAAACCGCTCCGGGGAGAGAACCGGAGCGGGAGCGAGTTCAGTCCAGTATCAAGGAAAAGGATTCAGAGGCAGATCCACCAGAACCAGAGCCGATCAAAACGATAGCTCCAACCCCCACGGGAGAAACCGAAACCGGGGGATCTTCTCCACTTTCTCCAGGTACGCGCACATCCTCAAACAGGATAGCGGCACTGAGGGCAGCGCGGCAGCAGCAAAGAGCAGCAGCGGCCGCGTCGTCGAGCAGTGCCACTGCTGCGACAACTACGACAACCACGACGACATTGACACCAGATTAGCCCGCGCATGGTTCGGTGCTAGAGGCGACGGGAATCCATCGACAGGAGGATGGCGTGTGGGGATTTTACCCGGCGATCGCCGATTCAGGCGTGGCAATCGTGTGGTAGGCGATCGCCCGGTTTTGCCTGGAAGCCACCGACAAGCCGCTATCGATTGCTCAATCACGCCAAGCTTTTCTAACTCTTCTCAGCGAACGAGTGCTGGCAGAAACTTCGCAGACTCCGCTGCCAATCAACCGTTGGCGGAGTGCGAGTTTACGCTCTTTTTCGTAATCGGATTTCGGGCGCATACACGATCGGGCTACTGACCTCTACCGTTTGGCTGCCGAAGCGGAGACAGAGGCACTTAAAAGATTTGTTGCGAGAGATCAACTTTGCAGAGTCCCGCGCAAAGTGTCGCTAGGCAGGCGCGGAGGACACCTGTTCACCGGGCGTGATGGGTATCGCTGTGATACTGGAACGCCGCAACAAACATTGCCCAGTGCGATCGCCCTGTACCAAATTCCCTTGCCTTGTATGTCACCACTCGCGCCGCTCTAAGCGCCGCTCTAAGCTGGCGTAGGGGCGAACTTTGCGGGGCAGGTCGCAGTCGTCTGTCCAGACTTTCAGCCACCAAGTGTCTTCGTCCTGCCACTGGTCGAGGGTTTTGGCGGCGGACTGGGCGATCGCCCTGACTTGGGCTGCGTCGCCTGCGTTTTCGGCTCTAAAGAGGTAGATCATCGTTCCGTCTTCTCCTGATAACAAGAGGTTGGGGATGTGGTTCCGGCGTAGACAAGGGCGATCGCACTCAGCAGTAGCGCTACGGCTGCCGATCGCACTCAGCAGCAGCGCTACGGCTGCGAGTCGCCAGGCTGCGAGTCGCCAGAGTCGGACTTTCCCAGTGCCATTAGGTCGGCAAAAAGGTTTTCAAGGTTTTCAGCCGTCTGTGTGGCGGCGGCCTGGCGCTCTGCTAGGGATGTATTCGATACATCCCGGCTTTGCTTTTCTGGTGTTTCAGGTTTAATCGCCGTTTCTCCGGTCTCTAACCGTCTCGTAGATCTGGCGCAGGTGCGGCACTATTTGATCCTCCAACTCCCACCGAGAAAACAGCAGGTGCAACTCGTTTAATCGTTGCAGCACGTCGGGGGGTGTCCGAAGTCGGCTTTTCTTGGACAGCCAGTGATCAAGGGTATTCGGCTGCTTTCCAAGCAGGCTGGCCATCTCTGCCCGCGACAGTCTCCAGTGCGTCATAAACTCGCCTAGCTCCACCTTGCAGTCTCCTTTTGCGAAGCCGCCGATCGCAGGTCTGACCGGGACTTAAACCGGGTTTCGTACAGGTCGCAGTCGTCGGGCATCGACCCGCCGTCGCAGGTCTGCTCAAAACCCAAGAAATCCAGTAGCCTAGCGCCCGCCTCGTATTCGGCGATCGCCATCAGTTTCAGCGGGAAGGCAAGGGGCACTGTATCTTCTCCAAGTTATAAATCCAGTCTAGTTCAGTCGGGGGGGGGTTCTCGCGCGAGTTTGCTACGGCAGTGGAGAAAATTTGTGGCAAACCTAGATCCTCATTCGTCGTCAAACAAATAGTCTTCTGCCTCCAGATACATAGGTTCAACCTGCTGATTGTCTCGCAGTCCCTCTACCTGTGGTGGAAATATTTCTAACTGTGGATTTGGTGTGGGACAGGCTTGACGGGCTTGTAGGTCGAAGGTCATGCGAATAATTTGTGCTTGCGCCTCCAGCAGGGCGATCGCCTTCATTGCTGTGCCCCGCGCTTCGCTGAGATCGCCCGATTCTTCATAATGCGCCATTGGCATCCAGAAGGCGAATACAGCTTCTTCAAATTTCTGTTTACCCCTGGGGTCGCGTTTCAGGTAGCCATAGAGCCGCCCTATCTCCGATTTGCGGCTCCTGCGAACCCGGAAGTCGATCAATTCACCACTCTGTCGCCCTTTCATTCGGACACCCGCTGCTGACGACGGCGCTGCTTGGCGACCAATGCCTGAAACCCAATGAAGGCATCGGCCATTTGCAACAATTTCAGATTCTCGCCTAGCTCGTCCTCGGAGCCGCCGTGGAACGACAGGATATCTCTAAGCTGCTGCTGCAACTCCTCAGCAAACGACACTTTGATCCCGATCTCCGCTGCAAGCTCTCGGAGTTCTGAGCGCATCGCCCAGGCAGCCCCGCCGCCGCACACCAGATCAAACTGCCCAGCGGGTAGGTAAGATTCCAAAAATGAACGAACCTGCTGCCAGTAGCCTGTGCGGGCTTCGGCGACTGCGCTGGAGATGTCAATTGGCTTGAACCCTCTGCCCTGAATCCTGAGTGATTGGGACTGGGCGGCGATCGCCTCAGTCAGCCCAGGCGTTGAGGGTTCTTGCCCCAGCAGTCTGGCTGCCAAATCGGTTGCAACAAAAAAGCCTGGGCCATCGCTCCGGCATTTCTCAACTTGAATACTGCTGCCCTCGTAGATCAGCAGACTAGCGTTTCTGTGCCCCAGCATCAGGGACACAATTTTAGAGGGCGCTCCGACGTTTTGAAGCCTCGCTCGGCGCTCTCGAATCAACCCCGCCCCCTCTAGCTGGCAGTCAATCGATCCCCATGTGATTTGCAACTCCCGTCCTCTACAAATTAGTTTTGTCACGCCGGCCAGTTTTTCTTGCAGAATTTTTCGGTCTGCGTATTCTGCCGCTGGCAGCGCGATTCCCAAGTTCACGGTGAGCGGACTGGGTAGGCTGAAAGTGTCCCGGATTCCGCCAATCGTTCCGAGAATCCTGAATAGTCCAGGGTCTACCTTTCGTCGGGCGATTAGGCTGTCACCTCTAAATGTTTCCGCCAGTCGCCCTACTGTAATAGGTTCGCCATCCCCTAGTTCCAGCCATAGCGTATCAATCGGGGCCGCTGTCTCGTTTGCTGCAAAAAACTCTGACAACCGATTTTGGCTAACGATTGCGATCTCTGGTGGGAGAAACGCAAAGTGTGCATTTTCTCCAATTGCATAGAAGGTTTTTGTGCAGGATGATCCCAAGTCTACGAACACAGTTAGTTCGCTGGTTGGAGCTTGGAGTGAGGCTCCCCCTGTTCTCTTTTTTGCTTGCTGTGCTGTTGTATAGGCAATTGCGCTCATGGTGTTCCTTGAGGAGGGTCAGTGGTGGGTCAAAAGTGGGACAAAAATCGCTGTGTAGACCTATTCTCCTGAAAGAGGCAAGAGAGATGGGTCAGCAGCGGGTCAAAATTGGGTCAACTTTGGCCACAACATAAATAAAGTGCCCAATCTTGCGACCAAGATCGCAAGATTGGGCACTGAACTGTGCATCTGTAGGAGGTGTGAAGTTCGGTTTTGAGTTTTGAACTGTACAGTTTTTGTGAACTGCACAGTTGCACAGCGAGGACGGCGAAGTGTCTAGAAGCAACGGAGGAGAAAAGATTCGGGAGCAGGAGTCCCATCCAAGGGGGCGATCGCCCTCGGCTTCATCGGCTTCATCGGCTTCATCGGCTTCATCGGCTTCATCGGCTTCAGTTTTGCTTTTTTTGCTTTCCTCACCACATCTTTAACCTTTGGGTTGAACACGCTACTAGGGACGGATTTCGATTGGAGTGCCAGGGCTGATGAGTGGCGCGATCGCCATCACGTCAGCCTCACGCAGCCGGATACAGCCATCGGACGGCGCATCGATGTCGCCTGCGTGAATGCCATAGTAGCCCTCTGGCGAATTTTTGAAGCCGAAGAACCACGGCCCCAACGCGCCAGGGAAAACCGCCCCGGTCTTGGGATTCTCGTAGAGCGGGTCTTTGATCTTGCTACTAATGGCAAATTGTCCCAGTGGCGTGGTGTCGCCGAAGCCAGCCGGGAAGCCGTGCTGCCCTCCGCCGTCTAGGACGTACAGAGCGCGATCGCTGATGTCAGCGATCAGCCTCACCCCTTGCGAAGTTGTCCGAGGGTTGGGATTAGCCGTCGGAGTAGGATCTGAAATTGCGCCCAGCACGGGAATCATCGTTAGCACCCCAACCAAGGCAGGAGTTAACACAGGAGTTAACAGTTTCAAAGTTCAATCTCCAGTTGTTTTAGGTACTCTTTGCCTTCGTAGAACTTTGCGCCGCTGGCTGGATAGCCCAGCGCTTTGAGCTTCGCGGTCTGCGAAGCGTTTGGATTTTCTTGTAGCAGGTCTTGCAGGGTTTGCAAGTCCTTAGCGAGGTCACGATCGCCTCTAGGCGCTTCCGATTCGGCGGGGGCGATCGCCACAGGTCGCCTGCTGCGTAGCGTGAATTCGAGTAGCTCTTGCTCAAACTGCTGCGCCGGAACAACCGAGGGCGATCGCTCGAAAGGGACTGGACGCGCCTGGATTTGGAACACGTTGACGGGCGGCTGCCCTCGCTCACGTTTTTCGTACGGCCAGTGGGAGCGATGCAGTGCCGGGCCGAATTTGGAGATGTAGCAGGGATAGGCTGTTGCAGCCAGCCAGCGCCGCTGCTCCTGGCTTGCGCCTTCAATATCTGCCCACTTCAGCGCAAGCCGCCCCAGATAGACCTTGACGTAGGACTCAAGAACGTCGCCCATACCCTCTACGCCGTTGCCCTTGGTGCTGGCGACCTGATTGGCAGCAATGCCGATGATGTTATACTTCCGTCCCTCACTGCCAAGAGTCTCCAGAAAATCGCCCAGTAGGTTCTCCAGATCGAAGGCTTCGCGCAAAAGCTCCGCCTTTTGCGCCTGATCTCGGCTTGCACCCGCGATCTGAGCTTCCTGCTTCAGCCTTGCCGACTGGCGGGTAAATGTCCGCTTCAACGCGCCAATCTCGTCTACGACCCAGAACAGCCAAGGATGCTTTATTCCTTTTCTCAGGTCGCGCTTGCGCCGCTCTAGCTCAACATCGCGCATCCACTTCATCCACCGGACGGTTTCGTGATAGTCCTCGATTACAGGCAAGCCCTGCCATTTCCCCGGCTCGTTATGCCAGTCCACGATCGTGATGTAGGGCATCTCTTCGCTCCGCATCATACGAGGCATGGCGCTAAGCAGCGATAGCATGGCGCTGGTTTTCCCGCTACCGGGTTCGCCCATAAAATAGAACCCGGTAGCCTGGGCAATGATCTCGCCCCAATGGGCCATGCCGTGGCACGGCTGGACGAGACGGGCGTAGCCACTGTGAATGATTTTCTGAAGCATCAAGCGTAGAGCCTCTTGGTCGCCACGCTTATACAGTGCTTCGACTTGCTGTCCCACCGCCTCGTTGTAGAATGCGCCCAGCGCCACACGGAAGTGATCGGGAGTCACGATGTCGCCAGGCTGGAAGATCAGGGGGTTGATTGCGATGCTGTACCGTTCCATAGCTGTCAACTAACGGATACTTGTTAACGGATAGAATTGACGAAAGCTTCTCTGGTGGCGATCGCCGTTGACCAACCCCATCAACGGAGATCGCTTTTTTAGCCTACGTTTTGCTGATTTGCAGGCGGTTGTGGTGCATTAGGCACGACCTGTCCCGCTCCGCTGATTAGGGCGATCAGCGTTGCCGCTGCAATGATAGATGTCGGGTACTCAATGCCACCGTCAGTCAGGTCGGTGTAAGTCCAGAGTATCCCAGCAGCCACCACCGTCCCCAACAGTAGCCAGGACAGGAAGCCAGAGAGCATGGCAATCGCTGCCATTGCGATCGCCAGTAGGCTAAACGTCAGCAAGTCCATCTTTCTGGATTGCCGCCACTTCATCACAGCAGCCAACAGCAGGGCAACTGATAGATAAAGCCAAAGCCAGAGCGACGAAGCCTGGAAGACCATAAATCCGGCGATCCCTTTGCCTGTGCTAAGCCACGCGCCTAGCGAAACCAGTGCAGCCACAGCGATCAGCCGCTCTGCCGGGTTGTAGCCTGCGGACTTGCGAGGATTTGATGGTGTCTTGGATGTCATCGCCTTTAGCGACTGGATGGCATTGGCGATCGGGGCGAACACCTGCGGATTACTGGGGGGCTTTGCATTGGCGATCGGGGCGTTCGCCTGCGGCTCAGGGGGCTGTTGGTTGGGTCTAACAGGAGGCGCAGGCGTAGCGGGCGCAGATTCGTCGCCGACCCCATCTATGGTCGTCCAGTTCGGACGCGAGGAGATCGGAGGCGTGGGCGCAGCATCAGGCGGAGGCGGATTGTGGATCAGGTCGATCACCTCTTCGACGCTTTTGAGGGTTTTGGGTTTGTGTCCATTAGGTTTGTGTCCATTAGTAGTTGTTTCCATTGGGGACTCCGTAATAGTTGATCTGTGGGGGTAGGGGGCGCAGCCAGTAGAGTTCAATCACACTCGCCGTAAATACGGCCCGGTTGATTGCAAGCACCCCCATCGCAATCAAAAACGCCATTGCAACGTGGTGCAGGTTGGATGGATCAAAAGACGGGGGAGATTCACGTCGGGCGCAGATGGCAGGGCGATCGCGCTCTTTGTCTTTGCGTTCTGGCTCCGGCGCTGCATGGTAGTGATACGAAATCTGGTGGTAATTAACCGTCAAATCGCCGCCGACCACCAACCTGCAATGCCCCTCTTGGGCGAGGGCTTCTAGAAGCCCTTCCAGTCCTCGCTGATCGCCCTTGAGGTAGGCATTTTTGGCGACAGGGATGATCTCAGCGCGAAGCTCCGAGGGGGTCGCTTTTTCGATCACTTCCGGCGTGATTGCGCCTGGGCGGTAGGTCACGATTTGGCTCATGATTGGATGCTTTGCTGTAGGGTTGGCGCAGGCTGCTGAAGCTGAATCAAGCCAAGATTGCCGAAGCTGATCGAGACAAAAATCAGGGCAAAATATCCGATTAGCAGCTTGCAGATCAGGTCAACAATTCTGTCAATTCTGTTCATTTTGGGTGTCCTCCATTCTTCTTCTTCTTCTATTGCTTTGAGTGTTGGGCAGGGTGGGGTTTGGGGCACTTCTAGGGCGCTTCGTAGTAGTAGAAGTGTCGGTAGAAGTGGGGTTTGGGCTGCTACCACTTCGGGCACTACTTCGGGCACTACTACGGGCACCACTACGGGAAATTAGCCCCATTTCTTCAAGCCGTTTGAGACTAGAGGCGATCGCCTTTTTGCCCATCCCAGTGAAGCGGGCGATCTCCTCTGGGGTTGGCTCCGAGTGGAGATCGGCGATCGTGGCGATCGCCGATCTAACTTCCCAATCAGCATCCTCAATTTGTGCAGCCTGGTAGACAACTTTCGGCATTTTGGACTCCTCGATAGGGGGCGGTTTTGGTGCGAAGGGACTATCAGCGAAGCTGAGGAGCGAAGCTGAGGCATCTTCAATCTTCAAAGGCTTCGATTACCTCCATCAGCGCATCGGCTGCACTGATGGAGGTATTCTCCAGCTTCAGAATTTCGTCATCGATTTCGACAACAGCGGAATACGCCTGCTCGGCGGTTGCGCCGTCCATACTACCGGCGAGGGATTCAATTTTTTTTCAGCAGGGCGATCGCCTGCAAGATGTGGGCGCGAACCTTTTCTATTGATTCGTCTGTTGTTTGCAATAGCTCTTGCATCACAGTCCTCCTTTTTTGAAGTTCAAGGGATCTGGGCGATCGCCTTTTGTGTGTCACCACGAGGGGCGATCGCCCCTTTTTTTTAGGCAGCGCGATCGCCAGCCCCCGCCAGATCAGCAGCCAGATCAGCGCAGAGCTTCGCCAAGGTGTCCTCGGTTTGGTAGAACTGCTCCAACAGGCTGTCGCACTCGTGGGACAGCCACTGCCGCACATTGAGATCTGGCTCGGCTTGGGCAACAGCGGCAAGCCGATTAATCAGCACTTTGAGTTTGGTGAGCGAAACCCGGAGGTCTTCAACAATTGATTCTGATTCGTGCATCATGAATTTCTCCTGATTTGGTTGGCTGTGTGTTTTGGCAATTGATCTGGTGGGACGTGGCGATCTCCACCCTGGTCGAGCCTCGCAGCCAGGCGACGGGGCGACCGCCCCGCTCCTGCGTATACACCAAGACTCGACTGCCTCGTCCGCTGGAGTAACACTCGACCTTGGAAACCGTGAAAGAATCTACGGTTTCCTGGAGTCCCCAGCCTAGAGTTGATTGAGGCTTCAGCCGCACGAGATCTCCTGTCACCAGATTCCTTGCCAACTTTGTTCTCCTGTCACCATTCACGTCGCTCCAAGCTGGCGCAGCGGCGCACCTTGTGCGGCAGGCTGCGATCTTCAGTCCAAACCTTGATCCACCAGTTGCCATCCTCGAACCACTGGTCGAAGGTTTTGGCGGATGGATAGGCGATCGCCCTGACATGGGCTGCGCTCTCTGCGCTTTTAGCTCGAAAGGTGTAGATCATTTTGCTTTCTCCGAGCAATAACAACGGGTTGGGAAAATGGTTTCGGAGTAGACAATGGCGACAATGGCGATCGCACTCAGCAGCAGTGCTACGGCTGCGAGTCGCCAGAGTCGGGCTTTCCCATTGCCATTAGGTTGCCAAAAAGGTCTTCAGTCCTCTGTGTGGCGGAGGTCTGGCGCTCTGCCAGAAGGCGAGATTCTAACGCTTTTACCGTCAGGTCAGTTCTGGCGGCGGCGATTTTCCCGGCTAGAGTTTCAGCGTCTCGCTCTGCCCGCGAGAGCCGCTCACGCTGCTCCTGCACCTTCGCGTCCATCGCACTGCAAGCGGCTTCGATCGCCCTATCCGCGATCGCCAACAGCTTTTCGGTATCGGTCGATTGACCAACCACGCCGTCGAAGAGACGAACCATCGCGTTGGGGTCAAAGCCCGCTGGCAGGATGATCTTGCGGGATTCAACGGTAGGGAGTTGACCAGACCGGATGAAGCCAGTGGGGACAATTTCGTCAGGGGCGATCGCCGCCGGTTCGGGAGCAGCCGGTGCATCGACGATGCCGTATTCCAGGTTTAGGCGGGCGATCGCCTCGTCGTCCAGCCCGTTTGCGGTATCGATTCCCAACCGCTGACAATCTCTGTAAACGGTGGTCTTTGGAAGTCCGTGGGACTTGCAGAAAGCGGTAAGGGATGTTCTCATACAAAAAATCCTCTGAAGTGCTTGAAGAAACTAGGTTGGAACAGCTTTTTACTGCGCTGTTCACGATAGATCAATGCTTTCAGCGATCGCCCTGGAACACGGTCTAGTTCCCTCAACGTTCCAAGGCGTTCCATATGCTTGTTCAAGCTTGATTTTTCAAACTTGAACCAACAATCAACAAGCTTAGCCCTGACTTGTAGAAAATACAAGCCCTAAAACGCAAAATCAACGCGAAAATCAGTATATAAAACAAAAACGGGATGTATTTTATACATCCCGTCTAAGTGTTGGGCTTTTCTGGACTTTTCTGGAGTTTCAGGTTTGATCTCAGGTTTAATCGCCGTTTCTCCGGTCTCTAACCGTCTCGTAGATCTGGCGCAGGTGCGGCACTATTTGATCCTCCAACTCCCACCGAGAAAGCAGTTTAAACAGGCGGGCAACGCGGTAACACCTCCAGTGGCGGAGCTACTGGGTCGCGCCGTTGTTAAGTCGTTAAGTTGATTTCTCTGACTTTGACATCCTCCCCGTCCCACACATTGTTTTTGGTCATTTTGATGAGGAGGGCAAGGGCGATCGCCGTTTTGTTTTGATAGGGGCGATCGCGCTTTGGCAGTGGGGCGATCGCCGTTTTGTTTTGGTAGTGGGCGATCGCTCTTCTCATCTGGCAACACCGACACTTGCTTGGTGGTGGGCGATCGCCGTTTTGTTTTGGTAGGGGCGATCGCTGTTTCGTTTTGCAGTGGGGCGATCGCCGTTTTGGCAGCCCGTTTTGTTTTGCAGTGGGGCGATCGCTCTTCTCATCTGGCAACACCGACACTTGCTTGGTGGTGGGCGATCGCCGTTTTTGGAGTTTGCAACATCTTCCTGTTCTAGGAGCAACATGATCTCTTTAAAAAGATCTCTGATCTAATGCCACGGAGAAATAAGGGTTTGAGTCCTCTATTTAGGAATTTTCCCGTCGGCGATTGCGCTTTTACTGAAACTTTGGAACTTGGGCGATCGCTTCTTCTTCGAGAAAGGACTAGACATGAGCCAGATACTTGTGACATGATGTCGATTAGCTTTTGACTCTTTATAGCGATAGAGATAGAGCGGTCACACCTTGTTGGATGCGACCGCTTTTTAGTTGCCGATTACGTTTGTTGCGGCGTTCCAGTATCACAGCGATACCCATCACGCCCGGTGAACAGGTGTCCTCTTTTCGTGATCCCGAAATGCACTGCGCTAGGTAATCCCGAAATGCACTGCGCTAGGTAATCCCGAAATGCACTGCGCTAGGTAATCCCGAAAATCTCTTAGGTTATCATCATTCATCTCATGGCGAGAGCGGACGTTGTAGCGCTCCATCATGAGATGAGCAACTTGTTCGCGCTCCCAGCCTAATTGCCTAAGAAAAATCGAGGTTTCTACAATAATCCTCGAAATATCTCCTGGATCGCCCTGGCTACCTGGAATGGCCCTGCTCAAGTGTCCGTGCGGCGAAAAACCCTTCACTATTGCGGTATGGAGGTAAGCCGCAGGGTTTTCTGTATTCCCCCTTCCTCGGACTGCTGCTATTGCACAACGGATTCTCTTCTCTCCAAACCGTGCAAGAAGTTCGAGCAGCACTTTTGGGTTGAAATTTGGGGCAACGCCTTTAACCTCTTCATACAACGCCTCTGCTTGGGATTGAGATTGAGATGCTTGAGAGTGTGGCGCTCTTTGGGGATTTTTTTGGGGATTTTTCTGTCGGCGATCGCCGCTTTCATTCCTGTTGCTCCCCAGTCCTGGTGGACTCTCCAGTCCTGGTGGACTCTCCAGTCCTGGTAGTCGCAGCTTGTAGCGATGCCCCCACCACTGCTCTAGCACCTCCACCATCTCCAAATCTTTTAGCCTCAGTAGCGCTTCTCTCAGCCAGCGCATTGTATACCCTAGCGCGGCGGACGCTTCTGCTAGGTCGAAGTTGAAAGATCTTTCAGGGCGATTCTCTTGACGTAGATACACCCATAGCTTGTAGGCCGCTGGCGGCGCACTGTTTAGAGCGCTGGACACAGATCGGGTCACGGGGGCGAATGGTTCGCCTATCTTACCCATTCTTCACCTCCGTTAGTTAGCAGAGAGGGAATGGAGGCAGAAGGCTTCCTGGCTCTTCCTTTTTTTCCTTTTTCTTTTTTGGGCAGGCGGGGAGGGATGGTTGCTGGCGACCCCCCTTCCCGCCTAATCCAGCAGCCGCATTTTCTACAAAGTGAGTGATCCAGTCCAGGCACGTCAAACACGTGCCCATAGTTGCACACTTCCATTGACTTGTGACTTTTCTTTTGACTCTCTTGGGCGATATCTTGGGCGATGGTTAGACGATAGATTTACATGATTAGATTTACATGATTCGTTCGTTCCAGTGCGAGACGAGCGAATCGAAATAGATAGCAAGATAGCAATAGATGGCAATTAGCAAATAGCAATTAGTTTTTATGGCGCTTTGATTTTATGGCGCTTTGATTTATAGCGCTTTGAAGCGTTTCTAATCTGCTTCGCAAGCATTATGCTAACATGATATCGTCGTGAAGTGATAGGGAAGCGATAGGTAATTGCAAGCAATTGATTGTGGATTACCTGTGAAACTGAAACCCGGTGAAACCCGCGCCCAAGATCCCAAAATGCCCAAGACAAAGAACAATCATCGTACAGCCGTGAGTGAACGAATAATGCTTACATTGCCAGCCTCGATCGCTGCCGACTTGAAAAAGTGGGCGCGTCAGGAAGGCCGCCCAACGGCTAATCTCGCGGCGTTCCTGATCGAGCAAGCGGTTCGGGGCAAATTTGAAGAAAAATATCCGCCCCGCCAGTAGGCGAAAAAGGTAGGAAATTTTGGGTTCAAGCTGGAACTTGTGACGGGTCGTCGGATGGCATGAGAGCAAGAATGCCAGCGATCAGACAATTCTGACAATTCTTGGCTTCCCGTCTAATAGCTAACTGTACAGTTCAAAAAACTGTACAGTTCAAAACCGAACTTCACACCTCCTACAGTTAAGGGGATTGATTGCCAAATACCCCATCCCCTTAACGCCAACGCCTGTTAACTCAGTTGGGCGTTCAGTTGGGCGTTGATGGGTATCCGGGCGGTTGGGCAATATGTCCAAAAAAATAGGAAAAAATAGGGGCTGTCAGTGTGGCACTGCGATTTGCGGCTCCTGTGAATACTGCACTAGACTGGTATTCGACTTGGAGCAAATACAACAATGACCCCGAAGACCCTGAATCCAAACGAACTGGCCTGCCAAGAAGCGATCGCGCTGCTGGATCGCCCCAAGCCTCGATACCGTTTGCAGGTTTGCGAAGATCTCGGTCAGCTTCAACAGCTTTGGAAGATTGACAGGGAAGCTTACAAAGATTGCAGCTTGAGCTTTGATCGCTTCCGGGAGTGGTGGACTCGATACGAGTTCGGAAGTCGGATCTTGTTGGAGGGCGATTGCATTCTGGCGGCGCTGGGCATCTATCCGATCAGTCCTGAGCAATACCACGCCTTCAGTGATGGTCAGATCCCAGAGAACAAGTTGGTGCCTGTGCCATTTGAGGAGTGTGAGGCGAATCCCCAATCCTGCTGGTATGCGTCTGGCATTGTCACGGCTGAGCAGGTGCGCGGCTGGGGGAGTCCGCTTAAGCTGCTACTGCAAGCGGGGATAGGCTGCTGGGCGGACTCCAGACACATTGCCTTCCCGCTGAAACTGATGGCGATCGCCGAATACGAGGCGGGCGCTAGGCTGCTGAATTTCTTGGGCTTTGAACAGACCCGCGACGGCGGGTCGATGCCCGACGGCTGCGACCTGTACGAAACACGGTTCAACTCCGAATCAGACCTGCGATCTCAGCTTCGCAAAAGGGGTCTTTGACACTCCCCCGTTTTGCAAACGGGGGAGTGTCAATGCCCTGCTCTTTGGCAAGGCTTTCGGCGAAATACGTTTTTCCGGTTCCAGGGGCCCCTTCCAGGATCAGGGATTTCAATCCCTCGCGCTTCTGTAGCGCACGAAGCGCGAGCGCCTCCGCAGGGCGCAAGTGGTATCCGTTCATGTCCTTCCCTTGCTTGTTTTCGTCAATTCCACTGTATTTGGTCTTCTTGCACTTGTCAAACACTTTTTCCTAAGAAATGTTTGACAAGTGTGATAGGCGAGTTTAGTATTGAAAGTGTTGAGAGAAAGGGTCGGGTCGAAATGAGTCGCTTGCGGTGGCAAAGGCTGTTTCGAGCCTTGGCGTGCCAGGTGCGGATGTGTTACTGCCTCACAGCAACGGCTATCCTTACGAACTTGAGCATAATGGCAGGAAACTCCCAATTGATTCGATTGGGTCAATTGGGAGCCGGACGAAGCGTGAACACGCCCGCAAAAACGGGCTGTTGTACAAGTCCTTGGTTGAGAAGTTTCAGATCCAGGCGGTGATCGCCTTGGGAGATTGGGACGCAGCAGACATTTATGCTTGGCTAGCCCAATATCCAACGGTTGAGCGCTTCATCTGGCTGGATGATCTGGATGATGCCTGCCGCCCTGGACGGAGAACCGTTAGAGATCGCAGCAAATGGGCGATCGGGAATTTGGGCGGTCGAGGATATGCAAAGCCTGCGTCGATCCGTCACAAGCTGACGTATCACGATGGCTGCAAGGATGCGATCGCGTTCATCAACAACATCAAGATAAAGAAGTGATGGAGGAAACGATGGAACACGAAGATCTGTTCGGGCAGGCCTTGGAAAAGGCCCTAGCCTGGGCAAATCAGAATAGACCTGCTGCGTCCTCGCAGCACAAGTCCGCGTTCTCAAACTCTGTCGCCTATCTGGTGATAGGGGAAAGTGGCGGCTACGGTGGGCCGTCCCTCCGGGAACACCTTGTCTCCTGGAGCCTTGGCACAGTTGGAGTTGGAAGCGTCAACATTGCGGGGCAGGCTATGACAGTCATCACGCCTGATGGCAACCTGCCGCTGCCGGGACAATGGACGTTTGATGCTGCGGTTGCCCACGCAGCGCCACTGTGCTTCGACCCCGCCACGAAGTATTTAAACCTCCTGCTCCAGATCCAGGAGCGGGAAGACTGCTTTGACGACGATCCCGAAGATCTAGCGGTGCTGCGGGGAAAAAGAAAAAAGTGAGGGGGCGATCGCCGCTCCCCACTCCAGAGATCGAGGCGATTATCGATGCCTGGATCTCTGGGGCTTACCAAAGGGCGATCGCCCTGACGAATTTGTGGCAGTACCGCCACGAGAAACGTGTGTGCAAGGGTATCAATCCTGACGGATCGCCCTGTACACACGTTTTGGCGCGGCAGGCGAAAGGCGATTATTGCACTCGTCACCGCCACCAAAACCCAAAGGTTAAAGAGGTGGTGAGGAAAGCGAAAGCAAAAAAGAAAAGTAGTCGATCCTCCCTGCGATCTCCAAAGCCCGCCTAGTGCGGGCTTTTTTTTGCATCTCGCTATCGCGCGACAATGGCAAGGCGATCGCCCTCTTGGAGTCGCGGCAAGATGCGTGGAACTAGGCGATCGCTCAAGCCTCAGCAGTCTCAGCGATCAGGTTAGTGTGATGTCATCTGTGATGCGCTTGGTGTGCCTGGCGTTGTGCCGCTGGCTTAGCCCGTGTGCAGCGTGGTGCTGCTGGATCTCTTCTCCTCGTGCCTTGAGGGCCTCCTGCACTCGTCCTTGAGATACAGAGTAGCCGCTACCCCGTATCAGTTGGAGCAACACGGGGACGGAGATAAACCATTTTTGGTTGTGTTCTACTGCTGGATTGTCATTCCAGCTTGTAATGAGGTCGATTGCCTCATCAATTTTCCCTTTCCCTTTCTCGCCTGCGTCTTCCCGGCTCTGTCTGCGGGGTGCGGGTTCAGTGCTGCGCCTGGGGGTGGGGGCGGCTTGCGGCACTGATCGGAATGCGGTCGGAGTTGTCATTGCCACGGCACCACCGACACCACTGACACCACTGATACTACCGAGCATTTGCCGGACTTGCTGGAATTGCTCGGCTTCTGCCCGGAGTCGCTCAACCTCTAGGTTTTTTGTCTGGACTGATGATCGCACCTGCTCCAGTTCTCTCTCCAGCGCTTCTTTTTCTTGTCGTAGTCGCTCGATTTCAGTGGTGAACCACTGGAACGTAGGGGCTAGAGCGTTTAGATCGAAATCACTGGTGATCTTAGGTTCTGTGGGGTTGTTTTGGTCTTGGGTTGGGGGTTCTTCTTCGAGGTAGGCGATGACTCGGACGAAGAACTCCGCTGTGGTGGCTGTTTTTGGTATTTTCAGCCTTGATGCAGCGGCTCTCTTAAGCTGCTGCATCAGCGGTGTCGCAACACACGATCGTGACGGCTGTTTCTGGGTTGGCTTGGTGCGGGTGGTTGCCATTGGCTTGTCCTCTAGTCTTTCTCTTTCTGCTCTTTCTGGCTGTGGTTCTGCTCTTTCTGGCTGTGGGATGCCATCGTCAATTGCGATTGGCAGCCTGTTGACCTGCTCCAGGAGAATTCCTTTCTGGCTGAGTTGTGTTCCTGCGGAGTCGGTCAGCCGGTAGTGGAAATAATGCTCCGTCGCGCCTGCGTTTTTGCGGCAATCCATTTCTTGCTCTCCGATGACGTGCCCAAGGTGGGCTTGGATGAAGCGGTGAGCGCCCTGGTTTGGAGGGCAGAAGAAATGGATGGCTATCTCTGCGTAGCAGCCTCGCAGGTTATGGGCTGAAACGCTCTTTTCGCCTTCCAGTACCGGGATTATCCCGGTGTCCTCAAACTCTCGCTTGATTGTGTGGCGAACTGTGGTGTTCGAGCGAGAGTTGATTTCGTCCGGGGTCAGCCCGGCTAATTCCTGAACCCTGGGGTGCGCTCTAAGGCGCTCGATCGCCCTCAGTACCTTGTCAGCCTTGCTCAGTGTGGCGATCACGAAGGTCTGAGCGTCCTCTGGGTTCTGTATCCCCTTCTTCAGTTGCCCTCGGAAGGCGATCGCGTAGGGGTGAGTAGTTGGCTTAAACTCGCCCTTGGCGATGCCCTCACTGAATCTGCGTCCAGTGAGGGCTAGAAGACCTACGGCCCATTCGTGGGGCGATTGCCCGTCCAGCAGCCGCTCCGCCGTCGAGACAAATCGCTGCGGATCGACGGGGCGCAATTCGTCCTGCTTTCGATTGTTTCTCGCTATGGAGACGTTCTTTAGCCCCTGATACACTTCGTTGGGGTATAGCAGGTGCTTCAGTCCCCAGTGAGGGTAGATCTTGCCGAACTCGGTCGGCTCCATGTCTTGCCTGGGTAGTCGCCCTTCCTCTACAGCCAGGGCGATCGCCCGTCGCCATTCGGGTAGGTACTG
>RFGJ01000350.1 GCA_003696665.1 Gammaproteobacteria bacterium
GCATCGGGCAATATCTTCCGCAGTTCAACCCATCCCTTCCTGTCATCCAGCAGGAACCAATATCTCTCTTCAGGCACATCGGATTTTCTTATCAGGAGCTGTCTGGAGCGATCATATACAAGCGGAGCACTTGCATCATGTTGGGTATCGGGCATCAGATACCATTGTCCAGATTTGCGATACAACACCTGCTGTGTAGCTGAAGTTTGAACTGCATACCAAGCCTTGGGAAGCACCCGTTTCAACAGAACAACACCAGCATCGGCATCTACTGTTGCCCTTGCTCTGGAAAGCAGCCTCATATCCGTTCTGATCGTATCATCCAGATAAAATGTGGAATCAAGTTCACGCCAGACCCCATCCCGCTGCCTGTACAAAATCAGATTGAACAGAGGGCTTCCCGGTTCCATTTCCACATGAAGCATCAGAGCATTTGACCGCGCATCAATCGATGCGATATGACCCACATAATCGGAATGGTTTACCTGCCGAAGAAGATCATCAACCGCTTGCCACGAACCATCCTCGGCATGCACATACCAGCGCACCTTGCTTGCAAATATGCTTATCCGAGAACCGACTTGGGGTGATTGTACCTGCTTGTCATCATCGACAAAGCCGTACAATCCATCACGTAATTCAACAATTCTTGTGATCTCCATGCCGGCAAGGGCCGGGATCTTTTGGAATAAGGGCTGCCATGCACCCCCTTCCCTTCGCAAAAACCAATACCATGCAGTTTGCCCATCTGTATCCGCAACCTCCATCCCAAGGCCATTTCCGCCGAACCAGTCGACAACCCGCAAAATGTTAACCTCAGTACGGGGCAACAACTGAGATAAATCCACCCACCCTTTGGGCGTGCGCAGGCGCCACCGCCATGAACCGATCCTTCCGTCCTGATCCTGGTCATCATGTTCACGCATTCCGATCACTGAACCCGATGCCAGCACAACAAATTCTCCCAGCTTCATTGGACCGCCGATTTTCATGGCGGAAAGTCGCTCTAGCCCGCCTCCGGCCCTTTCGTGGAAGATTCTGTCGGCATTCAACGGCTCCAGCGGCTGGACACCACGCATCTGAACCGAGAAATATCCATTTCCCAATCTGGTGAATCCGCGAATAGACTCCGGCCTGCCAATCCGGCCCTCGACAGACCTCCAGCCTTTGCCCGCATGCCATGAATAGAGCTTCCATCGCATCCCTTTATCATACGCATCAAAAATCTTGGCCAGCCCTTCGACCTTTTCACCAATCGCAAAGGTTTGCTTACCGAGCGAAAGTACGGCATGGATGCGCTTCCACGAGCCCCGAAGCTCATCAACTTGAACCAGTCCTCGGTCACCTACCCGGTAAAACCGATATTCTCCTGAGATATCCTTGCCATCAAAAAAACCGCTGCGTATTTCCCAGAAGCCCTTCAGTGTCGGGATATTGTTGACTGGCTTCCATCCACTCCCTCCATGCGAAATCCATAGTCTGGCAACCTTGCTGCCATTCGTGTCGTAGGTTGGAACCTTGATAATCCGGTAACTACCGTGTGGCCCAAAGTAAACCTGAGGACATGCATCAACCTTGTAGGGCAACTTCGCTCTGAACACCTGACTCCAGTCATCGGCATTGTAAAGCTCCAGCATGCCACCGTGGATGATGCTCTGGTACACTTCCTTCCCGTCACGGTAATGCGAACAAGACCGAGAGCGATAACTCCATTGCCTGAAAACCCGCCAGGCGCCATCATCCTTGCTCTTGCGCCACACTTGTTCACCGTCCTCATGAAAAACCTCCATGAAGGATGCACCCTGATGATGAGATACCGCGATATGGCTGGGGCGCCCTGCCATACCCTGTTGAATCACGATCTCAGGCGCTGAACCCAGCCCATTTTGCGGTGACGGAGTGGAGGCTATCGCCGCCTGGGAAAGCGCCAGATTGATAATAAATATCAGAACCACATTCCGCATTGACCCTTCCTCACTAATCAAAGTTGACGCCTGCGGGCTCCAGGACCGTCCTCAGTTCGTTGAACAAATCCATAATCTTTAATACAAACATACGGTTCGTCTTCCCTTCGGGTAATATGCGCTCAATTTCGCCAGATGCACCATAACGAATCACAATCGCCCTTCCCTTGTCATCGGCAATGCGAATCGGCTTTCCCCGCTCGTTATAGGTAAACAGAAGCGTTCCCTTTCCTGAAAGCATTTCAGCGACATGCTTCTGACTATCATATTTTAACCGGATATCATGCCCCTTGGTGTCCGAGGCTTTGATCAGGTTCTGGTTTTGATCATAATAAAAATGTGTAATTTCGGCGTAATCCGGATCGCCTTCCAGACGATTCTCAACCCTCGTGATTTTCCCCTTCTCATTATAAGCCAATCGGGTCACCTGACCATCACGGTTCTTTTCTATCATCCGACCCTTTTTGTCATACTTGAATGTTGTGATTCCTTTGCCCCGCCGAATGGAAAGCGGAAGCCCATTTCGATTGTATATGGTTTCTGTTCGGATGCCGTTAACCACCGTCGCTACCTTCTGAGTATACAGACTGCCGTCCGCCCGCTCTGCCGTGTGATACTCAGCCCGGCTTCTCGCGTATTCATGTCCCGATGAATCCTTCTTCACGATTTCTGTGAAATAGTGAAGGTCAGGCCGATCCGGGTCGAGAACGCCATAATCGTAGAGCACGGTTTCGCCCCCCTTCTTCTGCACCATGCGCACAAACATTCTTGAATCGTAGGTTATGCGCCTTTCACGCCCATCGGAATAGAAAATCGAGGTCATGTTAAATACTTTGTCATATTGATACCGGTACACGTTATTATCGATATCCTTAGACCAGACCAGCATCCCATTCAGATAACGGTAGTTGGCCTCCATGTGTTTCCCATCCACATTTGCCCACAATCGTGCAACCGTTCCGTCATCATTCATGTCAAAATGAATGGCGTCGCCGTAGCTGGTGACAATGGCGACTGGCAAGCCTTTGCTGTCTCGTAGCAATTGATAAACCTCGCCGGTTCCGGTTCGCAGCTGAATAAGCCTGCCATGGGCATCGTACTCCTCTCTGGCTCCGCCAATATACCGCCGCACAAACCCGGAAATCGTTCGTATCAGATCTTGCTGCTCCCCATACTTTTGACTTCTCAGCCGGCTACCGGGCTCGAGCCTTCTCGGAGCCAGCAGGCCCTCCCGAACATATCTACTCCACCATGATTGCCTCAGCTCATCATTATGCAAAAGACGATTGAAAACGCGGTCTGCTTCCTCGACTGAACGGATATCGCCATCATGCATGGCGGCATTGATGATCTCACGAACGTAATGATTCAGCTCGTTCTTCCTGAGTTTTGGAGGATAAAAAACGTTTCTGGCGCCAGTTCCATTTTCGTGAACGACGACAGTTCCATCACCCATCACTTCCAGCCAGGTTTCAAAATCCGAGCCCCATCCCTTGCCGAACCAGCCACCATCCAACGCGCGAGAGTTGTACGTCCTCCTTATTATCAGGTCACCGTCACCCGCGGGAACAACTATATCAGAATAATCTATATAGTAGTTTCCGTTTTTTAGACTGACGCCAGCTGCCGCCACCGAAGGAAGAAGAAAAAAAGATGCAAGGAAACCAAGCAAACAACAGAACGCGCCAGCCCGCCATATCTTCGACTTGCCGATGTTGGCAGCCGGGACGACATGCTGATCAGTCGCAACGCAAATGATCAGCATGCCATCACCAATGCCCAGTGGAAAGCACGCACTCAGCCTCTGGGCGGACCGGCTACGGGTATCGGCCGAGTTGGGCGCGGACTTGGTGGCCGCGGCGCGCAACAGCCTGTATCGGAGTATGGCGCCGCCCGGAAGCGAATGCCATTTTCCCTGGCCTTCTTTTCCTTTACCTCCTCTTCAAAAACACGCGCCCTGATTGCCGCAATATAGGCGGCCACAGCCTCTTTGCTTGCCGCTTCAGTCAGAGCCTTGCCCGTGAGCTTGGAGGCCTCCTTCTCGGCTCGCGCCTTCTCGGCCTTTGCCAGTTCCGAAAAGGATTTTTTGCCCGATTTACCTCGAAAAGTGAGCACATCGCTCTGCGCCCAGATGCATTCGCCGGCTCTGTCAAGATCGAAAAAGCCCGACGCATCGGTGGGACAGAACCATTCGCCATCGCCAGCCATAGCTTGGGTGCTCATCATGGCTAAGGCCAATAGCACGGCCCCTGCAAGCAGTTCCTTCTTCACAGTTCACCTCCTCTTGCCAGTCGAGGGCGGCCAGAGCGGCCGCCCTCCATACGCTTGGCCGTCACTCCCTGGCTGGCATCACCAGTTGCACTGCCACCAGGTCGGAAAACCCCAGTCGTCATACCACTGAATGCAGTTCCCATACCGGATCCAATAGCCGCGCTTCTTGATCCCCTTCTTCTTCTGATTTGCCGCCTCCGTCCGCAGCTGGGCGATGCGGTTGTTCAACGCTGCCACTTTTAGCTTCGCGATCCGTGCTTCCAGCATCGCGGCATTGGCCGCCTCGACCAGTGCCTTGCCCTCGAGTTTGGCCGCCGCATCCTTGGCCTTGGCCTTTTCAGCTTTCAGGATATCATCGACAGGTTGGGTCTTGGGCTTCCCTCTGTACTCAATGTCATCATTCTTCCACCAACACTGGAAATCATTTGCGTACGACACTCCCTCTGGGCATACCCAGTGGCCACCAGCATATGCGGGCATGGGCGCTGCCGCGCCCAGGAACAGCATTGCCGCTCCCAACATCAATAGAGTCTTTCTCATCTTCATCTCCTTTCTGTATTGTATA
>RFGJ01000351.1 GCA_003696665.1 Gammaproteobacteria bacterium
CGTAACGCTGTGGAATCCGACAGGTCACGTTGCCAGCGTGATACCTGCAGCTTGTCCGCCAAATGCGAAAATAGACTATTCGCGATACCAAGGTTGCCTTCGGAGTTTTCGAAATCGATAGGATTCACCTTATGCGGCATTGTCGACGAACCGATTTCGCCAGCAATGGTTTTTTGCTTAAAGTGGCCCAACGCGATATAACCCCAAATGTCGCGATTGAAATCGAGTAGAATATTATTGAAGCGGATGATTGGCGCGTAGTACTCAGCGATACAGTCGTGTGGCTCAATTTGTGTGGTGTACGGGTTCCAAACGAGTCCCAGCCGTTCGACAAAAGATTTTGCCACATCTGGCCATGCGACTTCAGGATAAGCAGCAAAATGTGCGTTATAGTTCCCTACAGCGCCGTTGATTTTGCCTGTGATATCAACTTGCTTTAGTTGATCGCGTTGACGCTTTAGGCGATGCACAAAGTTAGCCATTTCTTTGCCAAGCGTGGTCGGAGAGGCCGGCTGCCCGTGTGTCCTGGACATAAGTGGCAACTCTGCATTGTCATGCGCAAGTTGAGTGATTGCGGCGATGAGTTGTTGCATTGTGGGCAGTAAGATCTCATCACGCGCTTGATTTAACATGAGTGCATATGAGAGATTGTTGATGTCTTCTGATGTGCAGGCAAAATGGATAAACTCGGAGACAGACACCAGCTCTGCACAATCGGCGATTTTTTCTTTCAAGAAATATTCAACAGCTTTGACGTCGTGGTTAGTCGTTTTTTCGATGTCTTTGATGCGCTGAGCGTCTGCCAGCGAAAAATCTCTGACAATTTTGTCGAGCAATTGGTTCGCAGATTCCGAAAATTTGGGAACTTCTTTGATTGCTTCTAGTTCGGAAAGCATTTGAAACCAACGGACCTCGACCTCGACGCGCGCACGCATGAGCCCAAATTCGCTGAAGATTGGTCGTAGAGCTTCCGTTTTGTTGGCGTAACGCCCATCCACCGGGCTAATTGCGGTCAATGAATTCAGTTCCATGGCATCTCTTGTGTGCATGATTGGGATTGAAAGCGCGATTATACCGAATTTCATCTGTCGCGGCAGTTGTCTTTACGAAATGGCGCCCCGGAGAGGATTCGAACCTCTGACCTGCCCCTTAGGAGGGGGCTGCTCTATCCAGCTGAGCTACCGGGGCAAGAAAGTGGTTGGGCATTTTTGCTTGCACTCAAGGAGGGTAGCTGTATGTGACTGAACAAGACAAATATGGCGCGCCCGAGAGGATTCGAACCTCTGACCTTTGGCTCCGGAGGCCAACGCTCTATCCAGCTGAGCTACGGGCGCGTTGATTCGGGCGCAATTCTGTCAGAATGGCGCCATAGATTCAATAGTTTCCTGTAAAACCGTCAGTTGAAAAGAGGAGATGCCCATGACATCTGTGACTGATTTGACTTTACGCCAGCGCATTGAAGCCTTACCAGAACCTGTGGCTTTCCGCCACCCAGAAAAACGATTTGGAACGTACAAAATGTCCATTACGACACTGGTTTCAATATCAGTGTTGTTGCATCAGTCGGGTCTAGCCAAATCGTATGCCGCTTTTATTCGCGCCATGGCCAAAGATGCCGAGCATATGATAGTCCATGGACATCAGGCGGTCGGTTATACTGACGAACTGTTCCAATGGTACTTGGATGCCTCGGGCGGTCGTCGTGCGTTCGAAGCGCTGTCAAAAATTGATCTGGACGCATTGAGGCGACGAATGGATGACTAAACCACACTGACCGCAATGGTTAGTAATGACTAAGCGAACATTTTACCCAGCTCAACCGAACAGCTTCACGCGACGTTGCGTTCACGATTCTGCTTGAAACCGTACCTAGGTACGGTGTTGTAATAGCAGTCATGTCGGCCTGATTGCATACGAGCAGGGAACATTTTATGAACGCGATTGCCAAAAAATTGGCCTTTCTGGGTGATAAGGTTGGGACTTTGGGAGCCATTGTGGCCGCAATGGGATGCAGCATGTGTTTTCCGGCACTTGCTGGATTGGCCGGTGTGCTTGGCTTGAGCTTTCTAAGCCGTTGGGAAGGAATATTCATTAATACACTATTACCTTTTTTTGCGTGGCTGACACTGGTGTTGAATGTGTTGGGCTGGTTTGCGCATCGTCAGTGGCAAAGAACTTTGCTCGGAATGATTGGGCCCACCTTGCTGTTGTTATCGCTATATCCGTGGTTTCAGTATGCCTGGAGCACCTATGTGACCTACAGTGCGTTGGCGATCATGGTCATGGTGTCTATCTGGGACTTATTCTCTACAGCCAATAGACGTTGCGATGGCGAGGGGCAGTGTATTCAAGACGCAACGAACGACGATTTGCGGCGCTGATTGTCAGGCTGCTTGTGCTTGATATCGTCTTCAGCGGGGCCATGGCGCTGAGCGTGCGTTGGAAGAAAGAGAGGACAGCATGAACAAAACCGTCAGCCATAAGGAACATCAAGTTGATTCGCGCCTTCATATTGTCGTCATCGGCAGCGGTTCAGCTGCGTTTGCCGGTGCCTTAGCGGCCACTGAACGAGGGGCGCGGGTCACTATGGTTGAGGGGGGCGACGTGATTGGCGGCTGTTGTGTCAACGTTGGTTGCGTTCCCTCGAAAATTTTGATTCGTGCGGCTCATCTTGCCTATCAACAGGCACATCATGCGTTTGCGGCGATTGAGCACCACGAGCCCAAAATAGACCGAGCAAAGCTAACGGCGCAGATAAGTGAGCGGGTGAAATCACTCAGGTTTGCAAAGTACGAACGCATTCTGAGTCGTAACCCATCGATCGATTTTATCAGGGGGTGGGCCAAACTTCTGGATGCACGCACAGTGGAAGTTCTTACACCACAAAATCAGAGCGTTCGAATTGTTGCCGATAAGATTTTGATTGCCACTGGTGCCACACCATGGATTCCGCCAATTCCCGGCTTGGAGAAAACACCCTATTGGAGATCGACAGAGGAAATATTTGCGGACGAAATGCCGCACCATCTTGTTGTCATCGGTTCCTCTGTCATTGCCGTTGAGTTGGCTCAGGCCTATCGACGACTTGGCGCAGAGGTAACCATTTTAGCGCGTCATAGACTGTTATCGAAATATGACGCCATTCTTGGGGACAATTTGGTTAAATACTTTGCGGAAGAAGGCATTCGAGTCATCACTCAAGCAACAGTTAAAAATGTGGTGTATCAAGCGGGCGAATTTGTTGTCAGCTTGGGGAATGAAAAGGTTTGTGGCGATCGGTTATTAGTGGCGACGGGCAGACGACCGAATACGGCCGACTTGAACTTGGCCGCCGCGGGCGTGGCAACCGATGATAGCGGGGCCATTATTGTCAATGAGCGGCTTGAGACCAGTTGCCCTGGCATTTATGCGGCCGGTGATTGCGCAAACCTTCCGCAGTTAGTTTATGTGGCTGCAGCCGCTGGTCACCGAGCGGGCATGAATATGATGGGAGAGCGGGGCGTGTTGAACTTGGATGCAGTTCCGATGGTTATCTTCACAGATCCGCAAGTGGCCACGGTTGGCTTGTCGCCTCAAGAGGCGATAGCACAAGGTTTGAGGGTGGAGACGCGCACATTATCGCTCGACAATGTGCCAAGAGCACTGGCTAACTTTGATGAACGTGGTTTTATTCGTCTTGTGGCAGAGGCGGACAACCAGTGTTTGCTTGGTGCCCAAATTTTGGCGCATGATGCGGGAGAGATGATCCAGACGGTCGCCGTGGCCATTGAGCAGCGGATGTCAGTGACGGAGTTTGCAGAAATGCTATTTCCGTATTTGACTATGAACGAAGGACTTAAACTTTGTGCGCAGGCTTTCTTCAAAGACGTCAGCCAGCTGTCTTGTTGTGCGGGTTAAGCGTCAGAAACCAGGGTGAAGTTTAGCGGACATTCTTGTAAGACATTATCCAATTCTTTTGCCTTCATATTGTCATCTGGGAATCTCTAGGCGTAGGCTGTACAGGTCTGAAGTAGGTCAGACAAGGATGACGTTCGGAGGACCTGACAATGAAGAAATTGGTGCATGCGTTATTCACTTTCTGGTTGTTGACAGGAGTGGCGGTGTTCGTCCCTTCAGTGAGTGCCGTTGATTCGGCAAGTACGAAAACTGTACAAACGGTATCGATTAACAAAGCCACCGCCTCGGAGTTGGCCCGGGTACTTCGTGGCGTAGGTATCAAGAAAGCCATGGAAATCATCGAGTATCGACGTGTTTATGGGCCGTTCAAGCGTGTCGAAGACTTGCTCAAAGTCAAAGGCATTGGCGTCAAGACACTCGCCGCCAACAAAACTCGTATCACCCTGTAAGATAAGAGCATAAACTTTTGAAAGGTTGGCGGTGCTTGTCGAGGGCATTGCCAGCCTGTTATCTTTGCCAATCTTTGGTGGGAAGGTTGGCGAGACATTTCAATGAAAGGCATTATTTTGGCCGGAGGAAACGGAACTCGGCTTGATCCCTTGACCCGCGCCGTGAGCAAACACCTGTTGCCGGTTTATGACAAGCCGATGGTCTATTATCCCTTGGCAACATTGATGCTCGCAGGCATTCAAGAGTATCTCCTCATCAGCACGCCTAGTGATCTTCCTGCCTATCAGCGATTGCTTGGGGATGGTTCACAGTTTGGTATTCATATACATTATGCTGAACAAAGCCAACCTCGAGGGATTGCCGAGGCGCTCATCATTGCCGAACGTTGGCTTGCGGGTCAGCCTGTGGCGTTGATTCTTGGTGACAATATTTTTCATGGGCAAGGATTGCGGCAACTGTTAAACGAGATTCGAGAACGCCATATGACGCAGGAAGGGGCCACCATATTTGCCTATGAGGTGGCGGAACCTAGTCGCTATGGTGTGGTTGTCTTAAATGAACATGGGGCACCCGAGACTATCGTTGAAAAACCCCAAACGCCGATTTCGAATCTCGCTGTGCCCGGTTTGTATTTCTTTGATCAACGAGCCGCGGGTTTTGCTCAGAAACTGATGCCGTCGGCACGAGGTGAGCTGGAAATCACGGATGTCAACCGACGCTATTTGGAAAAAAGGTGTTTAAACGTGGTGCCATTGGGGCGTGGAATCGCTTGGTTTGATGCGGGTACCACAGATGCTTTGCTTGATGTCACGCATTATATGGCGGC
>RFGJ01000352.1 GCA_003696665.1 Gammaproteobacteria bacterium
CGCGAACGGATCCGCCAGATCGAGGTGCGCGCCTTCGAGAAGGTCCAGAAGGCCGTGCGCGAGCTCGCGCGCAAGAAGGGCCTTCTTGAGGAGGAGGCGAATTCGGCGGGTTAGGAATCGACAGCCCTGTACCGTTTTCTTTTCTGGCCCCGCACCTTATCAAGAGTGAAAAAGGGTTCTGGAAGGCGGAATGTCAGGAACTTGATACGATAATAAGGTAGAAAGTTTCGGTTGCTCTTGCTCAGGGAACTGTGGTGTTTGCTGAGAAAAGAGATCTGCTTGTGGCGGAGGCTATGAAATGATCAAGAAAATCCTCGACCTCCTGAAAAGAGGCCGAGGATTTGGAAACGCCCTAATGGCATCAGCATTCGCTCAGGTTGTCCAGATTGTTGGCTGGCTGGCCATCGGCTACGGTGCGCAGGTATTTACCTGTCGGTCCTCGGATCACTTCAATTGCCGTCGGTGACGTGCCGGGCTGGCAGACATAATAGTGGTGGGTGCCGCTTTCGATCTGGGAAATGGCAGTCCACTTGTCCACAACCCCCCATTCGGCTCTGTTGCCAATATGGGTCACGTCGCCATCCATATCATGACTGGCACAAGTAACACGTCGTCTAATGGCCATTCCTTCAACCTCCTCTTGGAATTTGCCTTTTTCAATTCTGCCACCCCATCGCGCAAAATAGATAATGGTAATGGTTGTATAACCTGTCAAGTCTTCCCATAAAAATTTCTTTTTGTTTCTGCAAACGGAGCAATTTCAGAAATGCGTGATTTTAACTGTTTCTACGCTGTTAGAGAAGCCAGACGTCGTTTGAATGCAGGGCGATGAACCCCGTGGACATCTCTTGCGGTATTGGGCCGGGACGGCTAACTCGGCGGACATGGACACACGCCTTGCCGACCGTCTTGCCGAACTGGAGCGCCGGCACCCCCGGGCGATCGATCTCGGGCTTGATCGCATGCGCCGGGTTCTGGCGCGGCTTGGCGATCCCCAGCGCGGCCTGCCGCCGATCATCCATGTCGCCGGCACC
>RFGJ01000353.1 GCA_003696665.1 Gammaproteobacteria bacterium
CAAGTTATACCCAAAACAAAGAGGATTGGAGGAACCCATTCTGAGCCTGATGTCAAAAGTCGATAGACGATGGACACACAAGTTACACTCACGATAACACTGAAAACCAGCTTTAAACACTGAACTCTAAACTTTAAACTCAAACCCTCAACCCTCAACGCTCAACCCTCAACCACTTTTTTCAGGGAACTCATTCTACCGGTTCCACCGATTCACCCGATTCCCCCAAACTCGGTGGAACTCTGTGTGCACTCTGTGAAACTCTGTGGAAGAAAAAACGGCATACATGCTGCGGGAAAGGTAAGCCTGGTGAAAAATTCGATGGGACGACAGACGATGAAAATTTACTCCGTCACGGCAAGCGTGCATATATCGCTCTGGAAAATAACCCATTATGGGTATTGTGCGCGGCGGGGTGGCGGGGTATTTTTGTACAAATCTTGTTTTCGGCGCTGTCTATTGTGTTTCGTGGGGTTCGGATAAACACAACCTGATTACAAACCCAAAACCGTTTACGCCCATGTATCGTCCCACGCACCTGTGGCTGATGCTCATCGGCCTCATCTGTTCTTTTTCCCCGCTACCGGCTCAAACCCTCCAATGTCCTGTCAGCCATCAGCTCTATTTGCCGGCAGGCGCATGCGAGATGCCCGTCAACTACGACTCACTCGTGTGGTCCTATACGGGCCCCTATCTCGAAGTGAGCTATTTCCCGCCCGAGGGAGCCATGCTGGGGGCCGGCACCTACCCGGCCACACTCACGGTGCTCACGCCCGACAGCATCGCGCTGCAATGTGTGTTCGAGCTGTTCATCGACCATGACCCGGCCTATAACACCTTGTTTTGCCGCAACACGACGAATGTCGTCTTCGACGGCGTGTGCGAGCGCCCCATCACGGCCGACATGATCCTCGAAGGCGACTACAAGTGCCCCGACATCTACGTCGTCGAGCTGTACGAGGGCGTCACGTATCAGGGCACGGTCTTGCCCATCACCGCCAGCAACTGGGGGGTCAAAATCACTGACCCGCTGACCGGCAGCGCGTGCTGGGGGTTCGTGACGGCCGTACCCGGCAACGACATCCTGCAGGTGAGCTGCCCCGACGACGTGGTGACCACCTGCGTCGAGGACATGAACTCCGTCGTGTTGCCCGAGCCGCAGGCCACTTCGTGCTTCGACATCGACATGAGCTACACCTACTTCCACCTCGACCAGAACTTGTGCGACG
>RFGJ01000354.1 GCA_003696665.1 Gammaproteobacteria bacterium
GGCGTGGTCGCGCGAGACACTGTTTTGTGGATGCGCCTGGTTTGTGCCTTTGTTTCACTGGTCGCTATGGTGTTTGTCGCTGGTGTGGAATTTGATGATTGGTGAGCGCCAAGTCGCCACTGAACAACTAAAAAAGCCAAAAAAGCACCGATAAATCCAAAGAAAAAGCGTTGCCATCTGGGCATGATGTGCGTCCTTTCGCTGGCAATTTGTCAACATAGCCATGTTAGCTTGTCGTCTTATTAAGGACAATGGGCATGGCAGGGAGTGGCGACGAGCACTACGATAGTGGTATGTTTTTTCCAAATCTTATTAACGCAAACGAAAAATGCGAACAGCTTGGAAGTGGCTTGTGGGGGGCGTGGCCGGTGTTGCGGTCGCTGTCTTAGGCTTGATAGCGCTGGTGATGTGGCGTTCACTGCCCGTTTTGGAGGGTGAAATGGTGGCCAGTGTCTACCATCCAGTCCTTGTCGAACGTGATGAGGATGGTCGCGTCACAATTTCTGGAAAAACGAGGGCGGATGTGGCCTGGGCTACCGGCTTTGTGCATGCTCAGGAGCGCTTCTTGCAAATGGATTTGATGCGCCGTCGTGCCGCTGGTGAATTATCTGAACTACTTGGGCAGGTTGCCGTCGAGGCAGACAAACGCTGGCGGGTGCATCGGCTTCGTGCACGTACAGAACAATACTGGCAAAAACTCCCTAGGTGGCAGCAAAATCTTCTTGAGGCATATGCCGATGGTGTGAACGCGGGCATGAAAGCTCTGGGCAGCCGTCCGCTTGAATATTGGTTACTCGGTAGCTCACCCAAGGCGTGGCGGCCACAAGATTCACTGCTGGTGGTGGCCTCTATGTATATTGAATTACAGGACGAAGATGGCGAGCAGGACTGGCAGCGTTATCTGTTAAGAAAGGTCTTTGGGCGAGCCGTTGCCTCTGTGCTGTCGCCCGAGTATTCGCCATTTGATGCCCCAATAGATGATTTGAATCCCCGCACGCCATCGCCTTGGCAGCCACTCCCGGAACTTGGCCAACAACTCGTGCTAGCCAATGTGCATGACGACGAACGGAACCCTGTGGATGCGGTTGGCAGCAATAACTGGGCAGTGTCCGGCAAATTGACAGACAATGGGTTGCCAATTCTTGAAGACGACATGCACTTAGGGCTAAGCGTTCCGTCCACTTGGTTTTATGCCCGCTTAATCGTCAAGGAGAGCAATATTGATGTCAGTGGCGTGACGCTACCAGGCGTACCGGCTGTCGTCGTGGGATCAAATCGCCATATTGCTTGGGGCTATACCAATAGCTATGGTGACTGGGGGGATTTGATAGCGCTCAAGACGGATCACAACCATACGCACTACCTCACGCCACAAGGCTGGCAGCCTTTCAAGGAAATCCAAGAAATCATTCATGTGAAAGAGGCAAA
>RFGJ01000355.1 GCA_003696665.1 Gammaproteobacteria bacterium
ACCGCTCACGGCCAGGGTCACGGGCGCCGTGGTGTTGACCTCGTACGCCTCGGCGACGTTCCAGGTACCGATGTCGTCGATCTCGAACTCGGGATAGTACACCTGGCCCGTGTTGTTCTGCACCAGCACGAGATGATCCCTGATCCCGGCAAAAAGGGTCTCGACGCTCAGGTTCGTCGGCACCACGTTGAACGACACGGTGTTCCACCCCTCTTCCAGGTTCAGCGTCTGCGTCCGCACCCCCGTATCCCCGCCGCCATCCGGCTCCGTCGTCGTGATGGTGTACTGCAGCGACTTGTTCGTCGGCATCGGGATGGCCGTACCGGGGTTGCCATGCATGTCGAAATGCACCGTGCGAACCCCCGTCTGCGTCTGGTAGGGATCGTAGTACTTCTGCGTGGACAGACGAACCTGCTGCGGTGTATCGAACCCTACGTAGACGTACTGCGGACCATCTCCGAGCAGAAAATCTCGCCCGAGACGCAATTTCGTCGTTGTGACCAGTTCCGGAATCCCGTCACCGTTCTGATCCTCTGGCATCAGGCGCCAGGCAGACCCATCCCAGTATTCAATGGTGGTGTCGTCGAGGTCTTCCTGGGGTTTATCTCCAACTCGCAGCGGATTGTACAGCCGCAGAAACACCGGAATCGATGCCCACAACTCCGTCACCTGATCGGTACCATCCGACGTCACTGTGTGCGTCACACGCACCCCATTAGAGAGCGCTTCGACTTTATTCGTTATCGTGACCTGTCCTTCCAGTTCATAACCCGTCTCTTCTCCCGTTTTCGAAGTCGTAGGATTATCGGCATAAGACGGATCGTTGAAAACATTGGTAACAGTCACGCTGGGCGTCGTTGCGCCAAGATCAAATACCGAAGTACGCTGGAGATCGTACCCACGCAGCAGCAACGTGGTAAACCCTCTGCCATTTTCATCTCGGCCCCAGACGTGATGAGCGGCTTTGTAATCCAGGTTGTCAAAGCAAGAAGAATCTTCTTGATCTCCATCACAACCAGACTTTCCGTGGCGATTGATGAGGATGACACCCGTTTTTTCCGTCCAGAACGTCTCGATCTTGCCCCCATACCAACCTTTATAACCGCCCTGACGTGCCTGTGCCTCCATGAAGAAGCCCCACTCGGTGGTCCCATCGGTGTTTTTGTAGGCCCAGTATTCGTAACCCGTGGGTGGACCACCAAACGCCTTGTTGTAATAGTACCCGGGACGAGCCGAAGGGGGAAACGTAGAGGGATCTCCCTCCAGGGCTTTCAGTCGAGAATACCAACCTTTCGCCGGCACGTACTCCGTCTCTTTGGGCCATGGCGACCATCCGTTCCACGTTGGCGCAGTACCCACATAGTATGATTGCATTTCCGTTGTACGTTCAGCTAGGACATCAGCAATGTCATCGATCATCGTCTGCCTATCTTTGAGGGCAGGGTTATGTTCATTAGAATAAATCCCATCATAACGAAGATCAGCGAAGAGATCCGCAATAACCTTGTACTTGATGCCGCTAGCCTGACCCGAAGGTGCTCCATTACCCGTACGTCCAGAAAATCCGGCCCCACCATGATACCGGTATCCTGGGCGAATACCCCCACAGCAGGAACCAGCCACGCCGGGCTCGTACCAGTACTGATAGAGACGCCATTCCTCGAACCTGCGAACCACCTCTTTAAGGAATTCCCAATCGGTCGGAATCGTGCCGCTATCACGATCCATGACCGCCGCTAGCGCACCCGTCAGGTGGTAAAGAGATTCACCGCCGTAAAAGAAGTCTGGCTGATCACCTTCCATAATGTAACCGGACGGGCTAAAAACACCACCACGGGGCGTCGTGCCATCCAACGGGAATACCTTGTGTTTCACCTCCAGCTTGCCATCCGTATAGCCGAAAAGCCACCTCTTGACAGCCTGAAGACATTTATCTTTGAGATCCTGTCGACTCGTGGCCATGTAAAACTCAGCCGCGCCATGGATAAAAAACATATCCATGTTTGTGTTCACAGCACGAGGAGACGTATCATTCACAAGCGCATGATCCAGGAAATATCCCATACCTTCCTCAAAAGCATCTCGGGCATTCTGGGGGAGCACCTCGCCGGCCCAACGATATGTCTCTGCCCAGGACAAAAAAGCTTTGCCGTACATGTCGCCCCAGGTGGCAAAATTACCAGATAGCAATTCTTTGTGGTACATCATCATATCGACAATAGCTACTACCATTGCTCGACGCCCCATAGCGGGGTCTTTATAATAGGGATTGCCCTGACCTCCATCGGAAAGCGGAATATCCAAATTGTACAACTGGGCAACTTCGTTTGAATAACTTCTGTCGTTATTACTACCCAAATCGTGATAAATACGTACCTGACCTGTTGCTTCAATGCCTTTACCATCACCTGCATCCAGTACATACCACTCCGGCTCACCTCTCACCACTCGGCTCGTCGTCAGGTTTTCCGCCATGACCCAGAGATCCGCCAGGTCGTCGTCGCTGAGCAACGTCTCGTCGAAGGTAAAGGTCTGTCCCAGCGTCAGCGTAACGTCCTCAACCGTCAGGGTCTCCAGCCAGTCATAGAGTACGACCTGATAGTCAAACAGCTGGGGCAGAATGGCATCCTCGTTCCAGACCGTAGTACCGGCCTCCCAGGCCCCAGCAGCATCCACATAATAAGTCAGCGGCCAGGAGTCATCCCCGTACCAGGGGAAAACGATCAGCTCGGTGACATAACCCGTAAAGCCATTATCCTCGAAACTCGATCCTCCTACATGAACCTGATCAAGTGTCTTAGGGCTATCGAGATCAGGTTCTTCCACACTGTCAAGCGTATTCAGTAACGTATTTCCCTGCCAGAACTGAGCAACATCACCTCGATTTCGCATCATGATGGGACGAAACAGAGATTCCACCAGCCCTTTGCCACTGAGCCCTGCCCGTGCCGCATTAGTATTGATAAATGATTGAACGCCCCGATACCAGGCACCTTCGTGGGCTCTACCCCTTGTGTCAATTCCCCCGAAGGTTTCTTCCATATCATGATCAACGTCACGCTTCACTACCATCGAAAAGAAATAACTGGTGATCTCGATTGTAGAAGCACGATCAGGGGACGAAAGATAGGTACTGGTTCCGCTTGGACTATCAAACTTATCCAGGAAATAAATGGCTGGCTTTCCTGTATCTGTAGTAATGATTTGACCCTGATCGACGATTTTCGGCTGGCGCGTAACATCGGTGTTGGTCATCGCCTCACCACCCGTCTGGTCGTACCACGTCGTCACATACCCATCCCCGCTCCCCACGAATGCCGTCAGGGCGGCGGTGTCCAGGAAGTCGTCGGTGCCGAAGCCGATGTCCTGCTCGGCGTCGTCGCTGGAGCGGCGGACGCGGATGGCG
>RFGJ01000356.1 GCA_003696665.1 Gammaproteobacteria bacterium
CCTTTGCATTCAGCAAAAACCAAACTCTTTTGGAATATGGGTGCCATGAGCTGATGAATCAAGATTCCATGCTAAAATAATACATCACAATATAATACACAGCTCATACATCACTAATTATGGATTCTGGGCAACTCGTCAAATATAAATAAACACATAGGAGGTGTTTTCAGACATTTGCAGCATGATTCAACAATCTTCTGGAACAAGGAGGATTTGGATGGCGCGTCGTAGCCTTGAAATGACTGACGCGGAATGGTTGCTCATCGAGCCTTTGTTGCCGAACAAACCGGGCGGGTTCCGCGCGTTGACGACCACCGCGTCCTGAAAGGCATTATCTGGTGGTTCAGGACCGTGTGACCTTGGGCAGATTTCTGGAGCGTTATGGCCCGCATACGGCGTGCTATAATCAGTTTGTCCGTTTGCGAAAGGCCGGGGTCTGGGATCGCCTTCTGGCCGAGGTCATGAAAAGCTGCGACGGCGACATCATGACGATCGACAGTTTCTCCGCCCGGGTCCCCAGTATGGCCCTCGGGAAGGGAAGCTTTGGTAATGGCCGCACAGAACATTTCCGGGGCGGCCTGACCACCAAGATCCACGCCTTGGTCGACGCCGAGGGCCAGGTGATGGATTTCGCACTCACCCCACGGCAGCCAGTCGGTACCGGGCCTATTCGAAGAGCAGAAAGGGATGCGATTGTGCTCGGCGGCAAGGTCTGCGACACCGACGCCATCCGCACCTTCGTCGGGAATAAGGGGGCGACCCAAACCCCACCGAAGAACAACCGGCAGGGCACCCTCGCCTTCACCAAAGGAATCTATCGTTACCGCAATTTGGTCGAGCTTTTTTTCAATAAGTTCAAGCATTCCAGAAGCATCGCCACCCTATACACAAGAACCCGAACGATTTTCTCGTCGCCATCAGCTCGCTTCCGTCCGCATCTGGATCAAGACGTCATTGGTCTACGGCCTAGCCGGCGTACTCTTAACGAAGAGAATTCAACCTGATTGACACTCACCCTTAAGCGCCAGCGAACTCCTCACTCAAAGACTCTGTCGCCAAGGCTTCCATGCTTGCGAAACCGGAGTTAGAATATACGCTCTGTTTCACTCCAACTTAGCAAATAGCAAGAAGTGTTGATGACTCATGCATACTATGCTAACATCCCATCGGGATTCGGAAAAAAAGGGGGACGGTATGATGATCCATATAGGGAAAGGAGAGGATCGGGAATGTTCAATCGTTCTTTTGCAGAAACCGGCAGTTCTAAGGCCGACCAGATTCGGGAACTCTCCGTTGATGAGTTGGCAAGCGTTAGGGGCGGCGCATCTCCCCTTCAGATAAAGGGGACGGACGGCAATGCCATTCAACTTCCTGACGGTATTGTTCCCCAACCGCCAATCTACTACTGTCGGCCGGAGGATGGATGCAATTATATAATCGTTCTGCCGGGCACGAGCTCTGGAAAATAAAATCGACAACAAGAATGAGGGAGGCGATATTTTCTCGCCTCCCTTTTTCATAAACTATTGATAGAATCGATCGTATGCACACAATATTTATTAATATATAGTAAAATCGGCGTTGATATTTTGGAATTTTACGCCATCATATGAGCACTTTTTACGCCACCTTTGTGAGACAACCGCTTTCCCTGTGACAGAGCCCCTGCTGCAGCCCCGCTCCGGGGATGAAGGTGAGGAGACGGGCTGAAGCCCGAGACCGTGCACTTTGTCTTTCAGACAACCATAAAGCACACGCTCAAGATCTCGTCGCCCGCAGCCACCTTTCACCACCGAACGGGACGACATGGATATAAGGCACCGAGTAGGAATCCAGACGCTTTTGCCCGGGTAGCCCCCGATTCCTTAGGGTGAAGCTGCTCCCCCCCCAAGCGATTGCCCTGTGTGACTGTCTCCCAAGGAATGCTTGATGATAAAAAGGGGAGGCGAACCAAAATGGTTCGCCTCCCTCAATGTGTCTATGCTGGCTGACAATTGTCAGAACGTTTTGGTCAGCCCGATGCCGAAGGTACGGCCGAGCAGCGTATCCGCCGTCCCGGTACCGAAGTTCACATTCGGCCCGATGTCGAAGCTGTTGTCGACAAGCGGCGGCTTCTTGTCGAAGACGTTGCGGACGCTGAAGGTGAACCGCCACGTCTCCCAGTCATAGGAGACCGACAGGCGGTGGATGGCCCGCGCCTCTTCGATGTCGTCATC
>RFGJ01000357.1 GCA_003696665.1 Gammaproteobacteria bacterium
CCGTGGATTTTGCCAACAGCCGAGGGTATTCCGCTTGGAGAGCTAAAAGAAGAGTCTCCGGTCGTGTTTATCCCGCCTGGGCTTCGCATTCCTGGTGAGGTTCGTGAGGGGGGTGCGCGTCCGCCTGAAGTTGGAGGGATTGAGGACGGGGGGAATGGTTCTCCGGAGCCTGCTGGGCCGGTTCCTCCGCCTGCACCGTGTCCACCAGGCGACAGATGCGCGCTACATCATCCACTGCCTCAGTGGAGCGGTACGCCTCTTGATGGGGTCGGTGCGTGTCGTTCAAACTGCGGCAGAAGACACGCAGGCGTGGATATTCAGAGTCGAAAAGGGTTTCAGAACTCGACTCGCCGGGGAGGGAATTGTAGCCGGAGTCCTGGCAGACTTCCCTGTGGCGAGGCTGTTGTTGCGGCTCAGAATGGCGTAGTGAGTGGTATTACTCCCGTGGGTGGAAGCTGTGGGGGAATTGTAAAGGTTCGACACTCTTCCCCGGCAATTCAGACCGAGTATCTACACCTGGCAAGAATTGACGTTCGTGGAGGCCAGCAGGTTCAGCGCGGACAAGTGTTAGGAATTGAAGGCGATGAGCGACCGGGACGCTGTTCGTTTGGGACACATCTGCACTATCAAATCCGTGTTAATGGTGCGCTTGTCAATCCCCTGAACTATCGTCATGAACCGCCATTGAGAGCAAGATAAGTTTGAGGTGAATCAATGAATAGATCGAGCAGAAGAAATATTGCCTGCCTGCTTTTCTGCCTTGTGTTTACAGTGATTTTGATTGTTGCAAATCAGCGACCTTCTTACTCCCATCCCGTCGTTGTGAATGACCTTCTGAACCCGTCCGGGACGGCTGTTTTACAGTCTGTTCGTGGATGTTTGCCGCCAACCCCAGACACTCATGAATATCCATACAGATTTCATTTTCTGGGTAGAATTGGCGATCCTCAAGCAGCGGGAGATTCTAATATTGAGCGGCCGATCGCCTATCTCTATATCAGTGTTTTCGACACTCCTGATCCGAGTTATGTCCCCTGGCAAACATTGATTGGACTGCTTCGTAATGGCACTTGTCAGAACTACATCGGGCAGGATGCTTTTGTCAGCCTGACAAACTATATGCCATTGCCTTTGGCAGTGCAGGCATCCAGCCTGCTTTATCAGTACAGAGAGGGGCAGGCGGATAGTCCTGATGCCTATCGAGACAAGCTTCAACGAGCCTATGGGCAGGGTCTTGAACCTGATGTGACGGAAAACCCTCGTACTCCTGCTGAACAGCATCAGTTGGATGAAGAACCTTGTCAACTGTTCCCGGAGTGGGCTGCTGTGGTGCGCTCAGAGGGGGTTCAGATTAACCCTGACGTGTGTAGGGTTTTGCCAGTGCCAAGATATCCGTTTTGGGCAAGACCACGCAGATAGGCAGATTTGTGCTGCAAAGTTCTGAAGATTTACCAATGCAAACACGAATCAAAGACAGCTACTTTTCTCTTTATCAGCTTGGTTGATCAAAGGCTTTTTCGTACACGTCCTCTCAAAATAGAGACAGGTGGCTTGTCTTGAGAGGATGTGATTCTTTCCCCAATAACTACGGTCTTCTTGCTTCTTTTCTCCCATAGGTTCGCTTAATCCTCAGAGGGGGATTGAGCGAACCCAGTTTATTAGCTGGGAGTGATTTGAATTAAAAGAATTGAAAACGCCCCATCGCAAACTTACACATCATCCTGTGTGCGATGGATACCCGACAAATAGAAACACAACCTCAGCAGGCTTCACCTATTTCTGGTGAACCTGCTTCAGCTAGCTTTCTGCCTTCCTATGTGACTCCGCAAATGCTCTTGATCCTGCTAGTTTGCGGGGCAGGAATAGCATGGTCAGCTTTTTCAGGGGGAGGCGGAACTAATGCGGATTCTGGTAGCACCGGGAAAAATGCAAAAGCCAGAGCGAAATGGGCAGGTAAAAAAGAGTTTGCATCGGCTCGAAAGCTGGCGATCAAGCAGCTAAATGGGCGGAGCCGTAAAAGTGCATGTGTGTGGATTATTCGCCCAACCACACTGGAATTTCCTGATGAAGCTTGTGAATTTAAGGTCTACAAGTCGGGTCGAAAGCAAAAGCTACCCCCTAAGACTGGGGCAATCCCTAAAGAAAGCCCTGTTGTTGTTAAAGGTGAGAAGCATAACTTCTATAGCAAGTTTGATGAAAAAAAGGTTGCTGCTGAAACTATCTGGATTCCTGATACTCAGCGATCTGTAATGGTTGTCGGTGCGCCTGGTTCTGGTAAGACATTCTCTGCAATTGATCCGATGCTGAGAGCGGTCGTAGAGCAAGGTTATCCGCTGATTCTTTACGATTTCAAGTACCCCACGCAGACCAGTACGATTGCTTGGTATGCAGAGCAGATGGGGTATGAAATTCGTGTTTTCGCTCCAGGCTTTCCAGAAAGTGATGTGATCAATCTGCTGGACTTTTTGACTGGTGATCCTCAGATTGATGCAGCCCTGGCTAGACAGTTGGCAAATACGATGAACAAAAA
>RFGJ01000358.1 GCA_003696665.1 Gammaproteobacteria bacterium
AAAAAACGGGGCAAAATTGCCCCGTTGGATATTCCCTTTTGCTTACCCCTTGCGGATAACCAACTGTTCTCCATCCCGATCGACGCAAACGACGTCACCGGGCACAAACTCACCGGCCAGTATCCTTTGCGCCAGCGGGTTCTCAAGCCGCTGCTGAACGGCGCGTTTGAGTGGCCGTGCGCCATACACTGGATCGTACCCGGCTTCGGCCAGTAGCGCCAGTGCGCCATCCGTGACCTCCAAACGCAGATCGTTTTCTTCCAAACGCTTGGCCAGACGACCGATTTGGATCTTCGCCACTTCCTTGATTTGTTCTTCGTTGAGCGGATGGAAGACAACAATGTCATCCACTCGGTTAATGAACTCTGGACGGAAATGCTGACCCACGATGTTCATGACCGACGACTTAATTTCGTCGTATGGCTTACCTTCCTTGGTAAGTTGCTGGATGACATCGGAGCCTAGGTTTGATGTCATCACCACGACCGTATTGCGGAAGTCCACCGTACGACCTTGGCCATCGGTCAAGCGACCATCGTCCAACACTTGCAACAAGACGTTGAACACATCCGGGTGCGCCTTTTCTACCTCATCCAGCAAAATGACCGAATAAGGCCGCCGACGCACAGCTTCTGTCAGATAACCGCCTTGTTCATAGCCAACATAGCCCGGAGGCGCACCGATCAAACGGGCCACCGAGTGTTTTTCCATAAATTCTGACATGTCGATCCGAACCATGGCATCTTCGGTGTCAAACAGAAAATCTGCCAAGGCTTTACACAGTTCCGTCTTACCAACACCTGTCGGCCCGAGGAACAGGAACGAGCCATTCGGTCGATTCGGATCGGCGATGCCCGCCCGCGAGCGGCGAATGGCATTGGCCACAACACTCACCGCTTCATCCTGTCCAACGACCCGCTGATGCAGTGCCTCTTCCATGCGCAACAGTTTTTCGCGTTCCCCTTCTAACATTTTTGAGACAGGAATGCCGGTCCATCGTGAAACCACTTCCGCCACTTCCTGTTCAGTCACCTTATTGCGCAACAGGCGCATATCCTGCATTTCTGCTTGGGTCGCCATATCAAGCTGCTTTTCGAGCTCTGGAATGCGACCATATTGCAATTCCGACATGCGCGCCAAGTCCCCAGCGCGTCGAGCCGTCTCCAGTTCTTGGCGAGCCCGCTCAAGCTCTTCCTTGATGCTCTGAGAGCCGTGAAGTGCCGCTTTTTCGGCGGTCCAAATTTCTTCAAGCTCTTTGTATTGCCGCTCTAGCTCGGCAATTTCTTCTTCGAGTTTTTCCAACCGCTTACGAGAGGCATCGTCTGTCTCTTTTTTCAGCGCCTCCTTCTCGATCTTCAGCTGGATTAAGCGGCGCTCGAGCTTATCCATCTCCTCAGGTTTGGAATCAATTTCCATCCGAATGCGGCTGGCTGCCTCGTCAATCAAGTCAATCGCCTTGTCTGGTAACCGCCGATCGGTGATGTAACGATGCGACAATGTTGCGGCAGCCACAATGGCTGAATCGGTGATGTCAACACCGTGATGCAGCTCGTAGCGCTCTTTCAAGCCACGCAAAATGGCGATGGTGTCTTCGACACTCGGCTCATCCACGAGCACTTTCTGAAAGCGACGCTCAAGCGCCGCATCTTTTTCAATGTACTGACGATATTCATCAAGCGTTGTCGCGCCAACGCAGTGCAACTCACCGCGTGCCAACGCCGGTTTCAACATGTTGCCAGCATCCATCGCACCATCGGCTTTACCGGCGCCGACCATCGTATGCAACTCGTCAATAAACAGGATGACGCGGCCTTCCTGTTTCGCCAGATCGTTGAGCAGCGCTTTCATGCGCTCCTCAAAGTCACCACGGTACTTGGCGCCAGCCAGCAACGCGCCCATATCAAGGGCCAGCACCCGTTTGTCTTTGAGTCCCTCTGGCACTTCTCCATTGACGATTCGTTGCGCCAAGCCTTCAACAATTGCTGTTTTACCTACCCCAGGCTCACCGATTAACACGGGGTTATTCTTGGTTCGCCGCTGCAAGACTTGAATGGTTCGGCGAATTTCGTCATCCCGGCCAATCACTGGGTCAAGTTTGCCTTGCTCTGCCCGTTCGGTCAGATCAATGGTAAACCGTTCCAACGCTTGCCGATTTTCTTCTGCGTTCGGATCATTGACTGTTTGTCCACCTCGTACTTGTTCAATGGCTTTTTCAATCGCCTCCTTGGTGACACCCAGGTCTTTCAAAATCCGCCCTAGCTCACCTTTGTCATCGATTGCGGCAAGCACAAACAACTCGCTGGAAATATATTGGTCGTTGCGTTTTTGTGCGAGTTTATCGCAAAGATTCAACAGTCGAACTAAGTCGTTGGAAAGATGAACATCTCCCCCGTCGCCCTGCACCTGCGGCAGTCGGTCAAGGGCTTCCATCAAACGCAACCGCAATTTGTTGACGTCAACGCCTGCCATCTGCAATAAATGGCGTACGCTTCCGCCTTCTTGGTTCAGCATCGCCGCCATCAAATGCACCGGCTCAATCATCTGATGATCGCGCCCCAGTGCCAGTGACTGCGCATCTGCGATGGCAAGCTGAAATTTACTTGTGAATTTATCCATTCGCATGGTCTATGCTCCTTTGAATTCTGTACGGACAACAATTAATTTAGCTGGTTCTTATATAAGGGCGCAGAGCAGGGTTTCAAGTAAGGCGTGTTGATTTTTTGACGGGTTTTTAATGTCCGTTAGGTCGCTGGAAGCTTTCCGCATCCAACTTACCAAGCAGCGCATGCCCCAACCGTTGCCGCAGCGCGGGATCACCTGCCTGTTCAAAAGAAATTCGCCCTAAAGGCGTCACACGACTATGGCTAGCCACAAACACTGCCTTAACCACACTCCCTTGAGCCCGAACCCCAGTGATGCGCGCCGCCACAATGGGCACTTTGGCAAGCTCGGCCAACCGAAACACTCCCCTTTTCAAGGGCTTGTCGGGCTCTTCGTCCAAATGAATCTTGCCATGCGGGAATAACGCGACCACCTCACCATTTCTCAAGGCGCGCAAAGCTTCGCGAAACGCCGATTCGACGCGGCCCGAGCGGTCCACTGGAATGCAGCGAGCCAGTCGAAACAACCAAGTCAGTCCGAAACGCTCGTATTCTTCTTTGGCAATGATAAAACGCAGAGGTCGATCGGTCGCAGCAATTAACAAAAACGGATCCAAGCCAGAAACATGGTTTGATACCACGATGCACGGTCCATCAGGCAAGTCCAAGCCTGGCGTGTCTAGGTGATGCACATGCCGACAATAGCTGCGCATCAACCGATCAATTACGTTCGCCGCTAAACTTCCCCAGTCAGCTCCAGGCCGACGCAACAGGCGACGAAAGGCCATCATCAGCAGGCCGACCAAGACCACCAAAAACAATACACACGCTACCCACGTTTCCATATTAGACACGCCTGCCGCCCCGTGATTTTATCTCGTCGATACGAATAAAAAGATAAAGTTGAATACGTATCCAACCCACTGTCCTTCACATTGACCCGATGTTGCATAAGTATCATGTTGGCCACGCAGGCCAAATCCAAATGCCATCTGCCAGCATGATCAGACCAAAAAGCGTTCAAAAATTTTTCATCCGCTGCTGAAAAACGTTGCATCACATCGTCACCAACGATGTAGTGCTCCGGTCGAATACAAGGTCCCAACCAGGCATAGCCACCCTCGAAGTCTCCCGCCTGAATGGTTCTTTGAATAATGCCCGATACCAATCCCCGCCAACCGCAATGCACCGCCGCTACACGGGAACCTCGGCGGTCGCTCAATAGCACCGGCAAACAGTCAGCAGTGAGCACACTCAGCACCACATTCGCACTATCTGTCCATAACGCGTCAACTTCGATTTTTTCGTCCTCGATCGGTGCTTTCACCACATCATTGCCATGCACCTGATTCATCCACACGGGTTGGGTCGGCAACTGAGCAAAACGGCTGAGGCGTGTTCGATTCTCAGTCACATGTTCAGGTCGATCACCGACATGCACGGCCAGGTTGAAGGAAACAAAGCGCCCTTGGCTGACGCCACCTTCTCGGTCTGTCCACACAGCCGAAACACCGGCGACTGGCCAGTCAATCCAATGGATCACTGGATCTCTCCTTATCCTCCCTGAGCACGTCCAATAGGTGCGCCATATCATCAGGTACTGGTGCTTGCCATTGCATCCACTGCCCTGTGACAGGATGACTCAGCCCAAGCACCGCCGCATGCAGCGCCTGTCGCCGAAAGCCGCGTATTGCCTCAACCAGCGTCTCGCTCGGCGACTGTGGGAGTTTCGGTCGTCCGCCGTAGAGTCCATCCCCAACCAGCGGATGGCCAATATGCGACATATGCACCCGAATCTGGTGCGTCCGCCCGGTTTCCAACTTCACTTCCAACAGCGCATGCCTCCGGAATTTTTCTTTCACTTTATAATGTGTCACCGCTTCTTTGCCGCCTTCGACCACTGACATGCGCGTGCGATGGATCGGATGCCGACCTATCGGCGCATCGACTGTTCCCCCCCCGATGGGGACTTCGTTTACGATCGCCAGATAAGTTCGCGCAAACGCCCGTTCTTGTAGTTGTGCCACCAAACTCGCATGTGCGCGGGGATCTCTCGCGACCACAAGCACGCCAGACGTGTCCTTGTCTAACCGATGCACCACGCCAGCGCGCGGCAACTGAGCCAATTCAGGGTAGCGCGCCAGCAGCCCATTGATCATTGTGTCCTGCCAATGGCCATTGCCTGGGTGCACCACCAGTCCAACTGGCTTATTTACCACGATCAACTGTTCATCTTCATACAAAACAGGGACGCAAATATCTTCCGGCTGCCAATCTCCTTGCACCTCAAAGGTTCCATTAAGCTCAACGACATCGCCAGTGCTCACCCGAGTCTTGGGTTTGGTACACACCTGTCCATTGAGACAAACCCCGCCTTCTTTAATCCACTTCTGAACAAGCCCGCGCGAGAAGTCGCCAAGCATATCAGTCAGCGCCGCATCCAACCGTGCACCATGCAAGGCCGATGGGACTGCTTCAACAAGTTGGATTGTCTTTTCCGACATGAACTTGGCTCCAATTTCACGGTCTGAAGCACCAGTGGCGATATTATCAGGGCTCAGGTAGAATGTCGGCGTATTTTAACAATCACAGTAGCCAAAGCACCATAATGAAAAAGCTCATCGTTTGGTTTACGTTCGCGCTTCTTTTGCAAAGTTGTGCGAGCCACAATGCAAAGCCGGATCCCTCGTTTCCTGAGCAAACTGCGCAAAAATTATTTGAGGGGGCGCTGGTCAATATTGCAGGGCAAAATTACCGTCTGGCAGCGCAAAAATTGGAAGCCATTGAGTCTCGGTTTCCGTTCGGGCCTTATGCTGAACAAGCGCAGCTTTATTTGATCTACGTCTATTACAAACTTGGTGAATCAGCCACAGCGATCAGCCAGGCCGATCGCTTTATCCGACAGCATCCGCGACACCCCAATGTCGACTACGCCTACTATATGAAAGGCAAGGTCAATTTCATGGCCGAGCTAAGCGCGCTCCAGCGACTTTTCGCCGCACCGGTAGACGAACGAGATGCGCAGAGTGCGCGGCAGGCGTTTCGCGACTTTGCCGAGCTGCTTAAACGTTTTCCTAACAGTCGGTATGCCGAAGATGCTCGACGCCGAATGATATTCCTGCGCGATCGCCTTGCGGCCTACGAAATCCATGTCGCGCGACACTATATGCAACGAAAGGCCTATGTGGCCGCTGCCAATCGCGCCAAGTATGTCATTGAGCATTATCCGCGCACATCGGTCACCCCAGCAGCCTTGGCCATGCTGTATTCCGCCTACAAGCAACTCGGCTTGGACGAACAAGCAGAACACGCCAGACTGAC